>JAGWQI010000025.1 GCA_028870105.1 Patescibacteria group bacterium | reverse complement strand
GCTTAACCCCGACACCGTACTGAAGGCGACCTTAAACATTAAACAGGTTGAGGAAAAGCTAGGGCGTTAGGGCCGAGTATTAAAAACAACCAAAATACCGACTTTTGTCGGTATTTTTGTCCTCAAGGCTGCCGGCACGAACAGAAAAATCCTTAACTAGTGTTAAGGATTTTTCTGGCGGAGAGAGAGGGATTCGAACCCTCGAACGAGTTTCCCCGTTACCTGCTCTCCAAGCAGGCGCACTCGACCACTATGCGATCTCTCCCTTCGTATATGCAGGGCTGTCCTTGATTGAATCTTCATAATTTTAGCATTTATTTGGTTGCCTGTCGAGGTTGCGGGGGGTGGAGATTAAGGTTAATATATAGGTAGAAATTCTAAAAATTTATGGCTGATCAGGTATCGCAAGACATTAAGGACCGGTTGAATATCGCCGACGTAATCGCGGGTTATATTCCGATTAAAAAAGCCGGTGCTAATTTCAAGGCGCTTTGCCCGTTCCATCACGAAAAAACTCCGAGTTTGCAAATTAGCCCGCAAAAGCAGATTTGGCATTGTTTCGGCTGCGGCGAAGGCGGTGATGTGTTCGGGTTTGTAATGAAATACGAAAATTTGGAATTTCGCGAAGTGCTAAAGGTTTTAGCGGAAAAAGCAGGGGTAAAGCTGCTTGAATATCGTCCGGCGGACCCAAGGGAACAGAGCGAAAAAGATTTACTGCTGCGCATTAATGATTTTGCCGCGCGGTTTTACCACCAGTTTTTGCTCAGCGATAAGCGCGCTGAGCCGGCCCGGGAGTATTTAAAAAATCGCGGATTGACCGCCGGCACTATTGCCAAATGGAAAATTGGTTTTGCGCCCGATGATTTTCACGCTTTGGAGACCGCGTTGCACAAAAAGGGCGCCAAGCCGGAAGACGCGGTGCGAGCCGGCGTATGCGCGCGCAATGAACGCGGCCAAATTTATGACCGTTTCCGCGGCCGCGTGACTTTTCCTATTTTTAATTATTTTGGGGAGGTTGTGGGTTTTTCCGCCCGCATCTTGCAAGATGATGGGAAGTCAGCCAAATACGTGAATTCCCCGGAAACGGTCATATATAGTAAAAGTAAAATTTTATTTGGTTTAAATTTTGCTAAAAATGCTATTCGTAAATCCGATGAGGTGGTGGTTGTGGAGGGGCAGATGGATGTAATCGGTCCGCAGCAGGCCGGTTTTGAAAATATTGTGGCCAGTAGCGGCACCGCTTTGACCATGGACCAACTGTTGCTGTTGGGTCGGCTGACGAAAAATTTAAAATTTTGTTTTGACGGCGACGCGGCCGGCGTTGCGGCCAGCCGCCGTGCGGGCGAACTGGCATTAAAGGCGGGCTTTCGGCTGAAAGTTATTGTTTTGGAAAAAGCTAAAGACCCCGATGAGTTGGTCCGCAAAAGCCCCGGGTTGTGGGAAAAGGCCGTGGCTGAAGCCAAATGGTTCTTGGATTGGCAAATGGATTTTGCGGAAAACGCATACCCGCAAGACCCGGTCGAACAGAAACATTATTTAACCCAAAATGTTTTGCCGCTCCTGTTGGCCATAGCGGACCCTTTAGAGCAAGACCACTATATTAGGCAGCTAGCTGCGAGGTTTGATATTTCTGAACGCACCGTCCGTGAGCAAGTCCAGCGCCGGGTCCAGGGTTTGCCCGCCCCTGTCCGATCAGACCCGCCTGTTCCTAATGGCCAGAGCTTAGAGAAGGAGCTGCTGGGGGGCATGCTGGCTTATCCGGAATTTTGCCAAGAGGCTTTAAGCCAGGTTCAGGCAAACGAGTTTTCTGATCCCATAATCGAACGGTTAGTAACGCAGTTGGCCGCGGGCCAAGCCGGGCAAATTCAGGACGAAACAGTAGCCAAGGAGGCGATGTTTATGGTAGAATCACAAGTGCAGGAGCTGCAGGGTGGCAGCCAGCAACAGCTCCGGGAATTAGGGAAGTCACTGGCGTTATTCAAGATTCGGTCTATAAAGAAGCGGCAAGAATCGTTGGCAGAGCGGATTAAGCGGGCGGAACAGGCCCAAGATAAAGACCAGCTTAGGAGTTTGAATCAGGAATTTGCTGTTGCTCTAAAAGAGCGCATGAAATACGAGAAATTAATTTAGTTTAGCCTAGATCGCGGAATTTTATAATTTTTCCGCGTTTTGAGGGGTTTATCATTATGGCCAAGAAGAAACAACCCAAGAGAACCAAAAAAAAGCCTACCGTAAAGCTACGGGCAAAGAGCAATAAAAAGCGGCTTGGTCGGTTGAGCAAGCGAAAGCTTAAAGTTAAAGCTTCGGTTCAAATCCCGCTTGTGCACGACGAAAAGGCGTTGCGTCGGCTTTTGGAAAAGGGGGCGGAGCGCGGTTTTGTGACCGAAGCCGAAATTTTGCATGCCCTGCCGCAGTTTGAAGATAACGTTACCGAGCTAGAAGCGGTCATGGACGATTTAGACAAGCGCGGCATTGAAGTTGTGGATCAAGAGGTGGCTAGCGTCTGGGAACAGAATAAAAAGCCGGACGCGGGAGAACCGGAAAAGCCGGCCAAGGGCAAGAAGAAGAAGCAGTCTGAGGAAATGGTGGAAGCTTTTGATTTAGGCGATATTTATGACGATAGCATCCAGATGTATTTGCGCGAGATTGGTAAAGTGCCGCTGTTGACCGGAGAGGAAGAAATTGACCTGGCTAAACGTATCGGCAAGGGCGACGCCGCTGCCAAGAAAAAGCTAACCGAAGCTAACTTGCGTTTGGTTGTATCCATCGCCAAAAAATACATGGGCCGTAATTTAGGCTTGCTCGACCTGATCCAGGAAGGTAATTTGGGGTTGTTCCGCGCCGTGGAAAAATTTGATTGGACCAAAGGTTATAAATTTTCTACCTACGCGACCTGGTGGATTCGCCAGGCCATTACCCGCGCCTTGGCTGATCAAAGCCGCACTATCCGTATTCCGGTGCACATGGTGGAAACTTTAAACAAGTACGCGCAGGCTGAACGATCGCTGGTCCAGGATTTGGGGCGCGAGCCGTTGCCCGAAGAAATCGCCGCGGAAATGGGGATCGAGGTAGAAAAGGTTTATCATTTAAAAAAGATTTCTCAGGAAACTGTGTCGATTGACGCGCCGGTGGGTGAGGATGACGGCGAAGATTCTTACCTGGGTGATTTTATTGTGGACGAAGACACGACCAAACCCAACGAGGTCGCGGGCCGGCAGATTTTGCGCGAATATGTCCAAGGTATCCTGCACGACTTGGACCCCCGCGAGCAGAAAATTTTAAAGATGCGTTTTGGGCTGGAAGACGGCGTTACCCATACTTTGGAAGAAGTAGGCGCTGAGTTCGGCGTAACCCGCGAGCGCATCCGCCAAATTGAGAGTAAAGCTTTAGAGCGCATCCGCGAGCATATTGATATTAACAAGCTTCGCGATTACTAACGGTAAGATTGGTTACACGGTATTTTTTTGTTTTTGACGATTTTGCGGCATTGTTTTGTAATGTTATTTTAGCGACTCACAGTTTATCCACCACCCAAAAAATCCGCCCTATTTGGGGCGGATTTTTTGGGCTTGACTTGCGTATCCAAGGAGTTAAAATTCTATTAGAAAGGAAGCAAATAGATGCAAAAGGTGTTTTCGGAAGGGTAAGCTTTCCCAAAGCTACTTGCGAATAAACCTTACGGCCGGCTAGGCCAGAAATGCATCACGCATTAAAAAGCTATCTCGCGTATGGGGAAAGCATACCCTAAATAAAACCCCTTCACTCCGCTATGAGGATGAAGGGGTTTTATGTTATCGTTTGCGCCACAGGGGTTAAGGGCGGCGGGTATGGGGTTCAAAATTTATACCCGATCATCTTATAAACTAGTTTTGCCGCGAGGTAGTCGGGATGGTGCAAGCCTTTAATTGGGGCTAATTCCACCACGTCCGCCCCAATGACATTTTTTTTGCTAAAAACTTGCTTTAAGATTTCCAGTGTCGGCCACCAAGCCAGACCGCCGGGTTCCGGCGTACCGGTTGAAGGCATGATCGCTGGGTCAAAAGCGTCGACATCAAAACTCACGAAGACGTCGTGGGTCGGGATGGCCCGCACAACATCGTTGGGCGTAAATTTTTGCCAGGCCCAGAAAGTTTTGATTTTGTTTTGATTTTTTTTGCGAAACGTGTCCTCGCCGTCCTGGTTGCTAAGGCTACGGACCCCGACCTGTACAAGCTTGGTTACGGGATATTTGCTCAAAACCTGGCTCATGACCGCGGCGTGGCTAAAGTGGCCGCCTAAATAGTAATTTTGCCTGGTGTCAGAATGAGCGTCAAAATGTAAAACTGTGAAATCGCGAAAACGGCTGGATAGCCCTTTAATGGTGCCTTGCGTCAGGGAATGTTCGCCGCCTAAAACAATGGGGAATTTATGATCAGCGACGGTTTGTTTGACCAGGGTGGCTAGCAGCTCGATGGCTGTTTTTTGACTTGCGGGGATTTTTGGCTCATTGAGCGTGGCCACACCGCATTTATAAAACGGCCGTCGTAGCTGTTCGTCAAAAACTTCCAAATAATGACTGGCGGCAATAATGGCTTTGGGGCCGTTTTTGGTACCGTGGCCGTAGGACACCGTGTGTTCCAAGCCAAACGGAATAATGGCCACCTTAGCTTTTTGGTAGGAGGCCTGAAAATTTCTTCCTTGGTTGATTCCTAAGAAGCCGTTCTTCATAAAAAAACTCTTTAGATATAGGTAGCTTAGCAAAAAACCTGGAATAATGCTATAATGGACGCAAGAGGCACAAAAGCCCATTTTCTTTTAGGACCTATGAGTTTAGGGCAAATTCGTGACAGCGTAGTCGGCTTTTTTTATCGGAAACTGCTTAAGCCGATTTTCTTTTTGCAAGATCCGGAAAAGGTACACGACCGTATGGTAACAGTCGGCCGGTTTTTGGCTTTTAGCCCGTTGACCCGAGGCTTGAGCGGTCTCCTTTTTGGATACCAGCACCCCGAGCTTGAGCAGGAAATCACGGGTTTGCGGTTTAAGAACCCCATCGGCCTAGCCGCCGGGTTCGACAAGGAAGCATTTTTACCGGGCATCTTGCCAAGCGTGGGTTTTGCTTTCGAGGAAGCGGGGAGTATTACGGCCCAGCCTTTTGAAGGCAACGAACGGCCGTGGATGTGGCGCTTGCCCGAGCATCAGGCGTTGCGTATTAATTATGGTTTAAAAAATTCGGGCGCTGTTAACATCCACAAGCGGTTGGCCGGCCAGAAGTTTGGTTTGATTTTGGGCATCAGTATTGCCAAAACAAATTCGGAGCGAACGTCCCACCTTGCGGCCGGCATTGAGGATTATTTGGCCAGCTATAGGATGTTTCAAGACGTGGGCGACTATTTTACCATTAACATTAGCTGTCCGAACACTTGCGAAGCTAAACCGATTTTTGCCGAACCGGAAAATTTGGACCAATTATTGCAAAAAATGTTTATCTTGCCCAAGCACAAGCCGGTATTCATTAAGCTTTCCCCGGATCTGCCCGAACCCCAACTGCTTGGGATTTTAAAGCTCGGCCAAAAGTATCCGGTAGACGGTTTTGTTTGCACGAATTTGACTAAAATTAATAGTTTTGGCCATCAGGGTAAAGGCGGCTTCTCCGGCAAGGCCGTGGCCCCTTTAGCTGACGCGATGATTGCTAAGGTTTATCGTTTTTATGGTGGTAAAAAAATTATAATTGGCTGCGGCGGGGTGTTTTCAGCCCAAGATGCTTACAAAAAAATTCGGCTTGGCGCGTCATTGATTCAATTGATTACCGGCATGATTTTCCAAGGACCCCAATTGGTTGGGGAGATTAACCGCGGGTTGGCCGTTTTGCTGCGGCGCGACGGGTTTAACCATATCGGCCAGGCGATTGGTGCGGATAGCCGGGTTTAGTTTTATGAATGCGCCGATTCGCCAGCCGTTGCTTGAAAAGTTTTTTCGCCCCCGCGTTATAAGGCTTCGTCCTAAGGCAGCGGGCAGTTTGCGCTTAGCGACTTTTAACGCTCATTTTGGCCGTCAGCCGCGGGCGATTGCGCAAATGTTTTTGAATAATCCGAATTTGGCGGAATGCGACGTGATTGTGTTACAGGAAGTGGAGCAGCGCGTCGGGGAAAAAAGTTCGCGTGCGGCGCAGATTGCTTCCCTGCTTGGCATGCGCGCAATTTACGTGCCGGCGCGCCAGTTGCCTTTTGGTCGCGGCAGCCACGGATTGGCCGTATTAAGCCACTTGCCCGTACGGAGCGCCACAGCCATTAAGCTGCCGGTGTTTCCGCTTTTGCGGACGCGGCCGCGCGTGGCCGTGGCTTTTGAGGTCAAGTTCCTCGGCCAGAAAATCAAAATTTATAACGTCCATTTAAACGGGCCGCTAAATTATCATAAGCGCTTGCAGCAACTGCGCGGCGTGATTGAAGTCGTGGGTCGTGAGCGCGCGGCGCGGCCGCAAATTTTGGCTGGTGATTTTAACACCATCCCGCTAACCACGCTGGCCAGCACGATGATCCCGGTATTTTATAACAACCAAAAAAAGAAACTGCGAGCATTCTTAAAAGCGGAAGGATTCGAAACTGCTAGCCAGGCCGTGGGTCATACCAGCAGCTGGGGGTTGGTCAAGTTCCAACTAGACGGCATCTACCCTAAGCGCGCCCGTTTAGTACAATTTGCCGTGGAGCGAAAGATTAAGGTTTCTGATCATTTCCCCCTTTGGGCTGATATTGCCTTTGATTAAAAGGGAAGCTATTTACAAAAAGTTTATTTTGTGCTATAATATTATAAATGATAATTCATTTGGTGCGGCAAAAAGTTAGCTGGCCAAAGAAACAAAAAGACAATGAAAAAATTAGCAGTCGCGGCTTTATCGCTGGTTTGTGTTGTGAGTTGGGCGACGGCTTTTTTTGCCAGCACGGACACCACGATGTTTGAACCGGCCAAAGTGGTGTCTGCGGATTTACCTCGGCATGTTCTTGCGGGCAGTGAGTGGGCTTTGCGCGCGCAGCCCGCGGCGACGTTAAAAAACCCAATCGCCTCGGCCATTACGCTGGCCGCGCGGCCGGTTCCGGCACCCCAAGTTTTAGGGGCCGCTGCCTACCGCGTTGACCAGCTGACCAATGAACAGGCGCTGGATTTGGATAAGCCCGGCGTGATCATGATTATTAATAGTTTAGGCGGCGGCTATAAAATACCTGATTTCGATATTGACCTACAAACCTTTGCCCTTACCCCCAGGCCAGACTTAGGCATTCACACCACTCCTATTAATGACGTCGCTTACGGCTCGGGATTCTTTGTGAACCCGGACGGCTACGCTGTCAGTAACGCCCACGTTATTAGCAAACAATTTGCCAGGATGGACCTGGAAACGGACTTGCTAAATCATTGGCCAGACGTTTATCAGTACGAGCTGTCGCAGTTAAGCAGTAAAGATTTGAAAGCGTATCAGCAGGTCATGCAACAAAAATACGGCAATACCGTTGACCAGATCGCGGCTAACGTGAAAGATTTGCTGGTCAGCGAAGTTAATAAGTTCGTTGATGCCAATGCCGTCGATAACGTGACTCAAAAATTGGTGGTGGTCAATAAAACCCAAAACCAGGCTGGGTTAACTAAGAACCAGGAGCTTGATCAGGTAATTGCCGAAGGTCTGCCGGCGAGCGTGGTTGGTTTTGATCAGCAATATCAAGACAGCGGCGCGGATATCGCGTTGGTCAAGGTGGAGGCTCAAAACGCGCCGGCTTTGCCAGTAGGGTCAAGCGATAATTTGTCGAGCGGGGACAAGGTCTTCACTTTGGGCTATCCGTCCACAGCCCAGGTTGATAATTCGGATTATTTTGAGCCGACCCTGACCCAGGGGGTTGTGAGCTCTATTAAGACGTACAAAAAGCAGAAAGCGATAATTTTGGACAATAAAATTTCTCCTGGCTCGAGCGGTAGCCCGCTGTTTGACGCTCACGGCAGCGTCGTCGGCGTTATTACCTATGTTAGTGACAATTCGCAGGGCGGCGACGATTTTGGCTCGGCTTTGCCAATTGAGTTGGCAAAAGATTTAATGGCCCAGCATCAGGTGATAAACCAGCTGGGAGTTTATGGCAGCAGCATGATGCTTGGTTGGGCGCAGGCCGACCAACACGCCTGCCAGTCCGCTATTAGTTCGTTCAATACCGCACAGCAAGCCGACAGCCGTTTTAATGTCGGGCCGGTAATCGCTAAATACGTCAAGTCTTGCCAGGATTTGATTGCCGCGGGCGAATCCAATGATAGTTCGTGGGATAATGTGCGCTTGTACTTTAAGCACCATGCGGCTAACGCCGCGGTATTCGGGGCTTTGGGTTTGGTTTTATTGATCTTGGTGATTTGGTTGGCAGTGGTGCTGGTTCGGCACTGGCGCACGCAACGCCACGAGTTCATGCCTGCGCCTATGGCCCAGCCGCAAGTCTAACACAGAAATTTGAATTAATAAGACGCCTTCTTATTTTCGAGTGAAGGCGTTTTTATTTGCGCGTAGAAAAACTGTGGAGTAAGCGCAGGTTTTTTATTGCGCGACGGGCTTGCCGCGGCAGACTTAATTGGGTTTTCGCGGTCGTTGCTTTTTTGCTATAATGTTTGAAAAGGACACATTTTGAAACACAAGAGGTTCATTGTTCTATTTTTGATTGGATTTGCCGTTATTGCGGTTGCGGCGATTTTGGTTTTACTCCAAAGCCAACGCTCAATGGACCAAACGGATGCTTTGAGGACCGCTCCCGCTTCGGCTGGTTTGGCTTTGTTTCAGCCAAAAGGAGTGGTGGCGACGGGGGAGCGCAATTTGATTGTTACGGCCGTGTTGCTGATGCTGCTGTTGGTCGTGCCGGTTGTGGCCGCGGCCTTTATTATTGCTTACAAATTTCGGGCCGGCAACCAACGGGCCGCTTATGATCCCAATTGGGATCATAACAAGTTTTTACAAAGTTTGTGGTGGGGTTTGCCGGCCTTGGTGATTTTGTGTTTGTCGGTGCTGACCTGGCGTGGTGCTCACGACCTCGAGCCTTCTAAACCGCTGCAATCGTCGTTGCCGCCGCTCGTTGTCCAAGTTGTGGCGCTACGGTGGAAGTGGTTGTTTATTTATCCGGAACAAAAAGTCGCCACCTTAAATTTTGTCGAGTTCCCCGAAAATAGGCCGGTCCGTTTTGAATTGACGGCCGACGCGCCCATGAACTCGTTTTGGATTCCCCAGCTTGGGGGGCAGATGTACGCCATGGCCGGCATGGTAAATAATCTTTATTTAATGGCCAGCCAAACCGGCGAGTTCACCGGCGGCGCTGCGGAAATTAACGGCCGTGGTTTTTCCAGTATGAAATTTACAGCCAAGGCGGTGACGGCAAGTGACTTTAGCGTCTGGCTGGCCGCGGCCAAGCAGTCGCCCCGCGGTTTGCCGTGGTCGGATTATCTTAAACTGACTCAGCCGAGCGAAAACGATCCGCCGGCTGTTTATTCTTGGTATGAACCTGGCCTGTACAATAAAATTGTTGCGCAGTTCATGGCCCCCGCCGCAGGCAGCGGCGAGCCGCAATTAATTATGCCCGGGATGTAATTTGAATTATTATGTGGCATTTTATTTTTGGTAATTTAACCTGGGCGGCGCTGCCGCACGAATGGTTCACGATTGGCGGAACCGCGGCCATGTTCCTAATGGCCGGCGCCGTTGTCGGCTGGCTGACTTACGCCAGGCGCTGGCGCTGGTTGTGGAGCGAGTGGTTAACTTCCACTGATCCCAAAAAAATTGGCGTGATGTACATTATTATGGCTTCGCTGATGCTGTTTCGAGGGGCATTGGACGCGGCGATGATCTGGCTGCAGCAAGCCATGTCCGTGGGGGCGTCACACGGTTATTTGTCGGCCGACCATTTCCAGCAGATCTTTACCGCTCACGGCGATATTATGGTATTTTTTGTGACCATGGGTTTTTTAGCCGGACTGTTGAACATTATTTTACCGCTGCAGATAGGCGCGCGCGATTTGGCATTTCCGTTTTTAAATTCTTTAGGCTTTTGGCTGTACGTAGCCGGGGCGGTGTTCGTAAATTTATTTTTCGTGTTTGGCGGGGAATTTGCAGCCACGGGGTGGCTGTCTTTGCCTCCGCTGTCGGAATTGGCTTACAGCCCCGGGGTGGGGATGGATTATTGGATTTGGAGTCTGCAAATTTCCGGCTTGGGAAGCCTGATCGCCGGCATTAATTTTATTGTGACTATTTTAAAGATGCGCGCGCCGGGCATGACGCTGATGAAAATGCCGATGTTTGTTTGGTCGTCGTTGTGCAGCATGGTCTTGGTGGTGTCGGTGTTTCCGATTTTGGCCGTGACCATTGGTTTGTTGTGGCTTGACCGATTCTTTGGTATGCACTTTTTTACCTCGACCGGAGGCGGCAACCCGATGATGTACGTCAATTTAATCTGGATGTGGGGCCACCCCGAGGTTTACATTTTGGTGATCCCCTCATTCGGGATTTTTTCCGAGGTGGTGTCGACGTTTTCGCAGAAGAAACTGTTCGGCTACGCTTCCCAGGTGGCGGCCGCCATTGGCATTACGCTGCTGGCCATGCTGGTGTGGCTACATCATTTTTTTACCATGGGGGCCGGCGCGGACGTTAACGCGTTTTTTGGAATTATGACCGGCGTTATTGCCATTCCCACGGGCGTGCAGATTTTTGATTGGATCTCCACCATGTACAAGGGCAAAATAATTTTCACCCAGTCGTTGTATTGGTTTTTAGGCTTTGTGGCTACTTTTACTTTCGGCGGGGTGGCGGGCGTATTAATGTCGTCCCCGGCCGCCGATTTTCAGTTCCATAACAGTTTATTTTTAGTGGCCCACTTCCACACCATGGTTATTGGCGGGGCGCTGTTCGGCATTTTTTCCGGATTGACTTACTGGTTCCCAAAAGTAACCGGTTTTAAGCTAAACGAACGCCTGGGCAAGACCGCGTTTTGGTTCTGGTTAACCGGCTTTTTTACCGCCTTTGTTCCGTTATACATTTTGGGCTTCATGGGGGCTACCAGGCGGCTAGACCACTACACGGATCCGGCTTGGCAGCCGTTCTTCATTACCGCCGGTATTGGTTTGGTGATTATTGCCATTGGCGCGGCCGTGCAAATTGCGCAACTAATTGTGAGTATTAGGCAGCGCCGGGATAATTTGGACATTAGCGGCGACCCGTGGAACGGACGAACTTTGGAATGGTCCACCAAATCGCCCCCGCCATTTTATAATTTTGCGGTCATTCCCGAAGTTAAATCACGCGATGCCTTTTGGGAGATGAAGCAGGGCGGCCGGCCGCAGCCGGTTTACCAAGATATTGAATTGCCAAAGAACACGGCCATGGGCATCTACGTGTCGGCGTTTGTATTTTTAGCTGGCTTCGGTTTTGTTTGGCACATCATTTGGCTGATCGTTTTGGGTCTTGGCGGCGCGGTTACCTGCGTGATTATTCGCGCGCTGGATGAAGAGACCGAGTACACCGTTACCGCCGCCGAGTTGGCCAGCATGGAAAATAATCATTCTTGAATATGAACGAAGCTTTACCAGCCATAGGATTTCAGCGTCAAGAGCGCGTCGCGTTCGGTTTTTGGGTTTACTTAATGACTGATCTGATTTCGTTCGCCGCGTTGTTCGCCGCCTTTTCGGTGCTGCGTGGCAGCACCTTTGGCGGACCGGACGGGGCGGACTTGTTTAACCTGCCGTTTGTCTTTGCCGAAACCATGCTTTTGTTAGTTAGCAGCTTTACTTGCGGCTTGGCGGTCTTGGCGGCAGAACAAAACAAGCAACCTCGGGCGCTTATTTGGCTGGCCGTGACTTTCCTGCTCGGGGGCGGGTTTTTGGCCTTGGAACTAAACGAATTTTCCCGTTTGGTCGCCGAAGGCAACGGGCCGCAGCGCAGCGCGTTTTTGTCAGCTTTTTTTGCCCTGGTTGGTACCCATGGCCTGCACATTGCCGTAGGGCTGCTCTGGATGGCCGTGGTCGCGTTGGTGATTTGGCGCCGCGGTTTAAGTTCCAAAAATTTCAGCAATCTGCTCCGCTTGGGTTTGTTTTGGCATTTTTTGGATATTGTCTGGATCTTTATTTTTACCATTGTCTATCTCATGGGAGTGCTATAGCATGAACGCGAAATTTTATTCTTACTTATCTGGTTTGCTTGCTTCCGCCGTATTGGCCGGCGCGGCTTTTGCTTTAATCGGCGTCCATGTTCGTTCGCACCACTTGGTTTTTGGCCACGAGTTTTTAATCGGCGCAATTTTGTTGTTGGCCGTAGTCCAGGCCGGCGTGCAATTGCGCTTGTTTTTACATTTGGGTCTGAACAAGTCCGCGCGTTGGAATCTGGCCGTGTTTATTTCCACGTTTTCATTGATCTTAATAGTGGTTTTGGGTTCGCTGTGGATTATGAATCATCTCAATTACAACATGACGCCGCAGCAGGTTAACGACTACATGATGCGGTCGGAGAACATGTTCCGCTAACATGCTGAAAGCTTATTACCAGCTGACAAAGCCAGGATTAATCTACGGCAATTTATTTACAGCCGTTGCCGGATTTTTGTTGGCCGCTCGCGGGCGCGTGGATTTGCGCCTGTTATTTTTTTGCCTATTGGGTTTGGCCTTGGTGATTGGCGCCGGTTGCGTGTTAAATAATATCGCCGACCGGGACATGGATGCCAAAATGGACCGGACTCGGAGCCGGGCTTTAGTGACTGGCGAGATTAGCAAGCCGGCCGCGGCCGCGTTTGGGTCGGCGCTTTTGGGCTCGGGAGTTATTATTTTGTTTTCGCTGGTGAATATTTATGCGCTGGCCGCGGCCGTGGCGGGTTTTATAATTTACATATTTTTGTACACGCCGCTGAAGGGCCGTACCGCGCACGCCACCGTGGTCGGCAGCTTGGCCGGAGCCATGCCCCCGCTGGTCGGTTTTAGCGCGGCCGCGGGCCGGCCAAGTCTTGAGGCCGCGGTATTATTTTTGGCTATCGCCTTTTGGCAGATGCCGCATTTTTACGCCATTGCCATATTTCGTGCCGACGAGTACGCTGCCGCCGGCGTGCCGGTGCTGCCGTTGCGGTTCGGCCTGCGTTCGGCCAAAATTCAAATTTTGTTATACGTGACCGGATTTACCGCGGCCGCGGCCGCGCTGGGTTGGTTTAAGCCCTCCGGCGCCTGGTACGTAGGCGGCGTCGGACTGCTCGGGTTGCTTTGGCTGGGGTTGGCCATAAGGGGCTTGGCTGCGGCGGAAAATAAGCGCTGGGCGCGGCAGATGTTCTTTTTTTCGTTGATCGTTTTGGTTTTGACAAGCGTTTTAATTGCGGCCTAATAAAACGAGGCGCGGACATCATGGTCCGCGCCTCAAAGAGAGGGCTGTAAAGATCAGGCCCGTAATGACGCTGGCACCGAGCCAATAGAGCACGCCTTGGCCACGCGGCCAGTTCAGCCATTTGTGCAGCTTGCGCGCGCCTGGTGAGCCGGCTTTTGCCAGTAGTCCGCTGAGGAACAGCAAAAGCAGAATTACGGCTGTAGGCACCGCGAAGCACAGGTGCACTCTCAAGCTGGCGGCCTGGGGGGTAAAGCGTGTTCCCGTCAGTCCGGTTTCCAAGGTTTTGAGGACCAATAGTAGGATCACGATGATCCCCAGCCCTCGTTCAATGTGGTTAATATCGCCGCGGCGGCGGGTGGTTTGCGCGTACGCCAGGTCCGCCACCAGGGCTACGCCTAGCAGCGCTAAAATCAACGTCAACAGCATGGGCCCTCCTTTTTTGATGGGGTATCATGACATTTTTTCGCCGGCTGGTCAAGGCCGTGTAGACTACACACCATAAGGTAACATTTTGGTATTCTTAAGGTAACAGGTGTTAACTGCCTGAAAGGAGCTAAAATGTATGAGAAAAGCTACATATCCCAGGGAGATCAGATTTCGGT
>JAGWQI010000093.1 GCA_028870105.1 Patescibacteria group bacterium | reverse complement strand
CGCAGCAACATCTTCGGGCCGTGCCGGGGTTTGGGTCAACTGCAAATTAGCTTGTGCCTGCTGCAACGCGGCCTGGGCGGTATTCACGGCCGCCTGGGCCTGGGTCAACGCCTGGTTTTGGGTCTGCAACGCGGCCTCGTAAGCGTTATAATTTGTCTGGTAATTTGCCGCCACGGTGTTAGGAATAAAGATTGTCCAAGTGTCCAAAGTAGAGGGGCTGCTCGGGAAAGCAATATACAGGCCTTTGCCGCCCAGCGGCACGGGCACGGTTTGAGCACTGCCGGTAATCCGTTCTAAACCGCTGGTCTGGAATTTTAATCCGGTACCGGTTGAGACCAAGCTAATTTGATACTGCCCCTGATCCGCGCCATTATAAGTTCCGGTAATTACCGGGGTAATACTGTCTAAATTAGTCGTTGCCGGCACGGCGGTAATCGTGCTATTGAGCAAAGCGTTATAAGCGTTACTCACGGCGGTTTCCTGCTGGGATTTGGTGGACACGTAGCTGGATGTCGCGTTAGCCAGCGCGGTCTGCGCGCTAACCACGGCCGCCTGGCTCACTTGAAGCTGGGCGTCGGTGGCGCCGTTCAAAATCTTTTGGTAGCTGGCCTGGGCCGAAGCCAAGGCAGCGTTAGCCTGGTCCAAGGCGGCCGCCGTAGTGGCAGCATCCAAGCGCGCCAGCACCTGGCCGGCCTTAACCTGGTCGCCGACCCTCACGTTCACGGCGCGGATCATGCCGCTGCCCTGGAACGACAATTTTAAATCCTGTGCCGCTTGCACTTCGCCGTTAGCCAAAACCCCTTGCGTTACCGAAGTATTCTGCGCCGCGGTAGTATCAAAATGCGGACGCTGCGCCAACCCGTGGCTCAAAAACGCCGTGGCCATCACGACAACAATTAAACCCAAAACCGTAGAGACCGAATATTTGTTCATCATAAACTCTAAAAAATTATTATCAAAATTAACTTGTAAATAAATTAACCAGCCGCGAGCTTCCTCATTAACCGAAATAATTCCTGCTGTTCGGTTTTATTCAGGCGTCTCAGCAACTGACGAAACGTTAAGCAACGTTGCTTAAACACCGTATCCAGCAATGTTTGGCCTTTTTTGGTCAGGTGCAGGTAAACCATGCGGCGATTGCGGTTATCGCGCCGTCTGCTGATTAGCCCGGCGGAAGCTAAAGTCTTGATAGCAATAGTAGCCGAAGGCGGGGTCACGGCCAAAAAATCGGCGATCTGCCTCATGGATGCGGCTCGGTGTTCCTGCAAAAACCGCAAAGTTTCCAACTGTGGCAGCGTAATACGCGGGCTGCCAGAGTCCATTTGGTGCTTAATGACCCGCCCCACGGCAAAAAACTGGGAAATAAAATTTTGGGTCGTCGGCATAATTAAACTATCTAACTATTAAATTTTCTAACTATTAATTATAGTATACTGACTACTAAAGTTTTGTCAAGTCCAGGCAACCCAATTGATAAGATCCGACATTTATGGTAAAATAGGCAAAGCCATTACCTTATTGGGGTGTCGCCAAGTGGTAAGGCAGCGCCCTTTGGAGGCGCCATTCGCAGGTTCGAATCCTGCCACCCCAGCCACTCAGTTTTTTTCTCCGACACCCTAGCGGGGTCAGATTTGGGAAACTCATCCAATTGGGAGTAGTAAAGAAGCAGTCAGGAAAAGATTAGCCATGAATTAACTGTGGCTTTTCTTTTAATTTGTGTGTAGTATAATAACCTTATGAGCAAGCCAAAAGTAAAAAATTCTATATAAACTAGGTCGAGTTGACCTTAGAATATAAACGTGGCCAAAGAAGCTAAAGCACGAATTAAAATCAATAATCTGCTTCAACAGTCTGGTTGGCGCTTTTTTGACGATGAAAAAAGTAGCGCAAACATAACACTTGAGTTAAACGTAAAATTAGCGAAGAAAGATATTGATGCATTTGGGAATGATTTTGAAAGTACTAAAAATGGGTACATTGATTTTCTTCTCTTGGATGAAAAAGGTTTCCCCAGTATAGTTCTTGAAGCAAAATCAGAGGATAAGGATCCACTAGATGGAAAAGAGCAGGCTCGTCGTTACGCTCAATCGCTCAATGTTCGGTTCGTGGTTCTTTCTAATGGAAACCTACATTATTTTTGGGATTTAGAACGCGGCAACCCATCTATTATCATCCAATTCCCTACACCTGGATCTCTTAAACATTTTGAATCATTTAAACCTAATTCCACAAAGCTAAAGGAAGAAAAAACAGAAGAAGACTATATTGTTTTAACTCAAAAGCCAGACTATAAAACTGACCCCTGTTGGCTAGATGCTTCACTACGTAAAGGCCTCATTGAAGCTGAAACTTTAAAATTTTTACGACCTTATCAGCTCCGTGCAGTTAAGGCGCTTCAAGAAGCCGCTGCAAAAGGTGATGATAGGTACTTATTCGAAATGGCCACTGGGACAGGAAAAACGCTTGTCTCGGCAGCTGTTATAAAACTTTTTTTGAAAACGGGAAATGCGAAGAGGATTTTATTTTTAGTTGACCGTTTAGAACTAGAGGATCAAGCTCATAAAAATTTTAAAAAATGGCTTTCAAAAGATTATACATCGGTAATTTATAAAGAAAACAAAGATGATTGGCGTAAAGCAGAGATTGTTGTATCGACAGTCCAAAGCCTCTCCTTCAACAA
>JAGWQI010000024.1 GCA_028870105.1 Patescibacteria group bacterium | reverse complement strand
TACGAGCGCACCGGGGCTATTAGGGATTTTTTGCAAAATCACATTTTGCAGATGTTGGCGCTTATTGCCATGGATGAGCCGTATCAGCTAACGGCCGAGATGATCCGCGACGAAAAAATTCGCGTGCTGGAGGCGCTTCAGCCGTTTGACCAGGACAAGTTGGCGGCGCGGTTGGTGCTTGGCCAGTACCAAAATTACATTAAAGAGGCCAAGGCCCCGGGCAGCCGGACGGAAACCTATTTTGCCATGAAAACTTATGTTAATTTGCCGCGTTGGGCGGGCGTGCCGTTTTATTTGCGTACCGGGAAGCGCCTGTCTAAAAAATTAACGCAAATTTCCATTCATTTTCGCGAGCCGGTGCGCTGTTTATTTATGGGCTGCGCGGCCAATGTGTTAACGTTTCAGATTCAGCCCGACGAGTCCGTGCATTTGCAGATAAACAACAAAATCCCGGGCTTTGGCGTGCGCTTGCATCAGGGCGATTTGGAGTTTGGCTATCAAAAGGCTTTCCATAGCGAAATTCCCAGCGCTTATGAGAGGTTGCTTTTGGATTTTATGGAAGGCGACCAGCGGCTATTTATCCGCAGCGATGAAATAGAGGCATCCTGGAAATTTGTGGATAGCGTTACTGAAAACCCCCGGTTTAAAAAATTGCCGCTGGAAACGTATAAGGCCGGCAGCAATGGGCCGCAGGCGGCCGAAACTTGGCTGGCCCGTGACGCCAAGGAGTGGTGGACAAAGTAGCAAGTATTAAGTGCAAAGTAGGATGGATTTTGAACGGGAAATTTTAGAAATTAAACGGCGTAACCAGCGGGTGGAGTTAGACAAAGCCTGGGAACGGTCGCGGGCGCGCCGGCTGCTCGTATCGGCCATTACGTATCTCACGGCCGCGGTTTGGCTAATTTGGATAGGCGATACCATGCCTTGGCTTAAGGCTTTGGTGCCAGTGGCCGGTTTTATTCTTTCGACGCTGACGTTGCCGTCGCTTAAACGGTGGTGGGTAAAGCATTATCAAATTTAAAAAACCTTCCTAACGGAAGGTTTTTTGTTTATACTTACTATTTTCTACTTTTTTTAGAACGCCCTGTCTTTGGGCATGCCGCGGGGAACGCGGGCAGGCCGGAGATTAGGGGCAAAGCGTGAATGCCGGCGGTCGCGGCGGCTGCCTTGAGCGTGGCGGCCGTGACGGCGGCCGTGTGGCTGCCTAGGGCGGTCGTGTTCCATTGATTGCCGCGAATTAGTGGCTTCAGGAAATAAATTAGGATCAAAAATATCGCGCCTTTGGCCGGCGGGAATCGGCACAGCAGGGCCGCGGTGGGGCCGGGACTGCCGCCCAAATTTGGTCGGGGAGGCATAGTAGGGCTTTGGCGCTTTAGGCTGCCGTGAAAACCGGCTGGCGGCGTGAGATTGCGGTTGAAATTTTGGCCTACCAGTCACCGCCAAGGTTTGGTTCTGGGGCAGTTTGGGCAGGGCCGACACCGGCAGCTGTTTTTTGATTAAACGTTCAATCGTCTTGACGTCATATTTTTGTTCGGGCGTGGCAAAGGAAATGGCATGGCCCAGTTTTTGGGCGCGGCCGGTCCGGCCAATGCGGTGGACGTAATCTTCGGCCTGTTCGGGCAGGTCAAAATTAATGACCAGTTCAATGCCGGTGACGTCAATGCCGCGGGCGGCAATGTCGGTGGCTACGAGGACCCGGTATTTGCCGGATTTAAAACCGTTTAAGGCTTCCAGTCGCTGGTTTAAGCTGCGGTTGGAGTGGATCTCGGCGGCACCCAAGCCTCTTTGGGACAGTTGGTGAGCAATTTTTTTGGCGCCAAATTTGGTGCGGGAAAAAACCAGTACCGACCCCTGGTATTGCTTTAAAATATTTTCCAGCAGGGACATTTTGTCCTGTTTGTGGACGAAAAATACCTCTTGGGAAATGGTTTGGGCGGCCTGACCGGGCGGCGCCACTTCCACGCGGACCGGCAGCTGCATGTAGGAGTTGGCGATTTGTATGATTTCCTGCGGCATAGTGGCGGAGAACAGCATGGTCTGTCTTTTGCCCGGCACGTTTTGCAGGATGCGCTTAATCTGCGGAGCAAAACCCATGTCGAGCATGCGGTCGGCTTCGTCCAGCACCAAAATTGAGACTCCGGACAGAGTCACGGTTTTTTGTTCCAAATGGTCAATTAGCCGGCCGGGGGTGGCAATAATTACGTGCGGATTATTTTTGAGCTGGCGAACTTGCTTGTTTAAGTTTTCGCCGCCAATCAAAATGGCAGTCTTCAGGCCAACCGGGCGGCCGATTTTGCTCAGCGCCTCATCGACCTGCACGGCCAGTTCGCGGGTCGGCAGAATTATCAGCCCTTTGCCTTTGTGCGTGGCCAGGCGTTGGATCATGGGAATGCCAAAAGCCAGGGTTTTGCCCGTGCCGGTTTGGGCAATCCCCATAATGTCCTTGCCCTCCAGAGCAATCGGGATGGATTGCCGCTGGATGGGAGTAGGAGTGGTAAATTGGAGTTTGGCCAGTATCTCCAAAAGCTTTGGCGCAATGCCAAGGCTATCAAAAGTGTGTTTTAATTCTGTCATAAAAAAAATTCCGACCCGTTGTCTCAGGTCAGAAGAATATCCTAAATGAGCTCGAGTCTGTATTAATATCTAATATTATATCACATCTAAAGTTTTTTGTCAATACTTTTATCCGTTTGGCATGGAGCTACAGAGTTTGGAAAAGTTGTCCTGCCGCTGCTTAAGCGCTTGTGAGTTAAAAATTCCCAAAAATAAAAACCCGTGTTCGGGTTTAAAACATGGTGCCGCGAGTCCAAAGGGCTCGCGGCACGAAAACGTTCGCGTCCATGTCACTGGCGAGTGGTGGGCAGGGTTATCCCCTTCATGTAAAAGGGGAGTATGGCCGCGGCCGCGGCCGTGGCTTTGGCCGGAATGTCCGTTTCCAGCGTGAGCCGGAAATGGTCCAGCTTCTGGAGCTCCTTACCCTTGTCGTCCTCGACGGTGACTTCGAGGAATTGGGGGTCGCCGACGCTCGTGCGGGCGGTGAGCAAAAACACGACTTGGGGTTCTTGCGCCGGCAGCGGCTGGCCCAGGGCCAGTACGAGTTGGGCGAGCCTGGTGCCGAAGTTCAGGACGTAATCCTGTACCATGCCCAGCGCCGCGCGGCGGCTGGGGTCGAACTGCAACTTCTCGTTAGACACGATCTGGCCGCGGATTAGCTCGAACCGCTGGTCGTTGGGGCTAAACGGCGACAGCAGAGGCTGCTGACTCGGCAGCTTAATCGCGGGTTGAGGTTGCGGTTGCTGGGCTTGGGCGAATAGCCCCATGACCAGGCCGAAAAAGAGGAGCGCGGAAAACGAACGCTTCATTGAGAAACTCCTCGTTTGGGTTTATGCAAAATCTTATCATAATTCAGGCAGATTTTGCAAATGGTGCCATTTTGTTTATAGTATGATTATGCATTCTTACAGGCAGGCCATAAAATATTTAGCAAAAGTTGACCCGGTTATGGCCGACGTAATTAAGCGCGCCAAAATTAAGCCGCTTCGGCCGGCTAAAGATCCTTTTGAATCTTTGGTGGTCTCGATTATTAACCAGCAGCTGTCGGGCAAGGCCGCGGATACTATTGAAAACCGTTTTCGATTGCTGTTCGGCGGCAGGTTTCCCAAGCCCGCGCAGGTTTTAAAAACATCCGACAAAAAATTACGCGCTTGCGGTTTGTCGTTTGGTAAAATATCGTATATAAAAAATTTGGCAGAGGCCGTAACACGCGGCAAACTGGATTTTAAAAAATTTGGCCATATGGATGACGAGCAAATTATTGAACAATTGGTAAAAGTTAAAGGTATTGGCCGCTGGACCGCGGAAATGTTTTTGATGTTTTCCCTGGGGCGCCCGAACGTGTTTAGCATTGGCGATTTGGGTTTGCGTAACGGTTTAAAAAAGTTGTACCGCCTGGACGCAAAGCGGCACAAGCGCAAGTTGCGGCGGTTGCTGGATTTATGGCACCCGCATAAGACCACGGCTAGCCGCCATTTGTGGGCCAGCCTGCGGCTGGATTAATTTCATTGCCATCCGCGCGTGGATGGCTTTTTAATATGGAAAAACCGCGCGTTGACATTTTTTCCTTGTATGTATAAAGTGCTGATATTAGACAAGGAGGCGATTCATGGATCGCGTGCAGTTGTTTATGGTTGTCGCAAAGATCGCCGACTTGGTGAAAGAGTTGATGGGTGAAGGCGTTGATATCCGTGCAGAGGTTAGCAACGCCGGAGCCGTAATCCACATTCCGCCACCAGTCAAGCGAGAAACCCTAACCCCCACAACGGTTGTCGTAGTGGCGCCTGCTGAACCCGTAGCCGTTGTACAAACCGCAGTTGATCCGCCGGTTGTTGCGGTAGATCGTGATTTGAAGCCTGTCGTGCCGCCCAGCGCGACAAAACCCATGGTCGAAGCCGTGACTGGCAGCCCGCATGTTTCCCAGTCGGCCCCCCCTGTGGTTAGAGAGCGCAATAAGGTCAGGGTTTTGCCTCCCGAGAAGCTGGAGGCGGAATTCGCGCGTCTGCTGGAAATCGCCAAGACCGTGGGTCCGGAGGAAAACAAGACAATTGATTTGTTGCCCTGGCTGGATAACTCGCAGGTCAGATTGTGCATTGACCATTTGATCAATCATGGTTTTGCCGTCAGGCCTTCAGTCATTTGGGGAGGTAAAGGCGGGAACGGAACCCGTTTCCGATATATAAATAACGGAGTGCGGTTGTTCGTCTGGGCCAAGCAAAAACGAGCGGCGGAAGAACCGTTAAGGCCGGTTCCGGCCGTTGTTTCTGCTTTGCCGCCAGAACCCGGGATACCGCCAGCTGAACCCGTTTTTGCGGCAGAATTGGCGGTGGGCACGCCAGTGCCCGAGCCCACGGCGACGCAGGTTGAGGCCAAACCGTTTTCTCAGGTGTCGGCCGAGGAGTTTTCCCAGACGGTTGCTGAAGACGCTGTTGGGGCGGAAGATGGCGAGCTTGCGGTCGCAACCGAGGAAGAGCCGGAAGAAACCGCTGGGTCGGCCGTCGGTGCTGATGATTCGTTTTGTGGCGCCGCTGATGCAGACCCCGGTGAAGGCGAAGCGGTTGGCTACGTTATTGACCCTCACCAGGTAATTACCGAAGGCCTGGTTGAGTTGTGTTGCAGTCCCGAAGAACTTGAAGCCGCCGCTAGTGGTTCCCGGAAGATGCTGTTTGAGAAGCGCCGCGCGGACAGAGAGTTGGAGCAACACAAGCGGGAGCGAGGTAACGGTATGGGCAAGCGGCACAAGAAGGGTCCACGGCAAGGACAAACGGGGCCTGTTCGCCCGGGCCGTCGCTGGTAGCGATCCAGAAAGACTTAGGAATGGCAGCGCCAGTATGGGCTGCCGTTCTTTTTGTTGTGGAAAACGCTTGTTTGACAGGGATTTTGGGGGTGGTATGATTAAGGCGTGAATAGAAAAAACGTTGGAAATAAAATAATTAATGAGAGATTTTAAAAATCCGCCATTTTCGGCGGTTTTGTTTTAAAACATATGACAAAAAGAAATATTGTAGTTAATTTAATTTTAGTTTTGTTGGCGCTTTCGGCTCCAATAATAACACTGAATTACATTAAGACAACTCACCCTTACTTTCAGATAATGCAAGCCTTATCCTTTGTGATTATGTTTTTTTGTAGCATTGCCTTGTTTGCGGTCAATACCCAGTTTAAAAGGAGATCGTTCACGTATGGGTGGTTTTGGGTCTTGTGTCAGATTTTGGGTCTCATTGGGGCAGTTTATTCTATAATTGTTTTATTTTTAATTTATTCATTTAGGAGGGGTGTGGGTTTTTAGCCATGGACAAATTTATCATTTTTGTGATTGCCGTCCTGTTTTTCTTTCCTTCGGTATCAAGAGCAACAAATATCACAATAATGTGCGCCCAAGGATATAATAACGGCGCTCCAGTAACGGAGGTGCCTAGTTACGATTACCAAAGTAATGGCTTATTGGAGTTTCATTTTCATTCCACAGGGGATTGGGCCTATATAAGTCTTCAGTATTATCTTTTTGAACCGGGAACTTGCAACTATTTAAGAACTACGGCATCGGGCGGTGTTTCTTGGCCGAATCTTTTTCCCGCTGGGGTCAGGAATTTTTCGGCCAAAGTTTCGCAAATGGCGCCGGGAGCGGACGACTATAACTTTAAAATTTATAACGACGATACCGGAGAAGAAATACCAAACGGGGTTGGTCAGTTGCCAGCTGATTTCCAGTTGAATAACTCAATTGGCATGAAATTTTATCACTCCTGGGGCGACTATGGCTATCCTTCTTATAGCGAAGTCTCTGTGTTTACGGGTGCAGTGCCAGTGCTAAATCCGAATTTTGCAAAAAATACCCCGGTTTTAATAGTGCCGGGGATTTTGGGCAATAATTTGGTCCAAGATAATAATAAGCTTTGGTTGGACTGGCCGAGAAACCTTTTAGACAACGGTGATGAATTCATGGATCCGTTGCAATTTAACACTAGTTTAAATCCGTTAAATGGTAACGTAGTTGTTGGGGACATTATCAAAAAAGAAACATTCAGTACTGGTCTGGGTAAAGTACTTTTATTTGACTACACAGACGGGTTGATTAGTGAATTTCAAAATCAAGGTTATCAAGAAAATAAGGATCTATTTACTTTTCCATATGACTGGCGATATGGCGCCAGCGATAACGTTACTGCTCAGTTAAAACAAAAAATTCAAGATATTTTAACGCAAACCGGCAGCAGTAAAATTAATGTTATAGCTCACAGCACCGGCGGGCTGTTGGTAAAAAAGTACGTGGCAAGCAACCCGATCGATCATTATATAGACAAGGCCGTGTTTGTGGGTGTGCCAAATTTAGGGGCGCCGAAGGCAGTTAAAGTTTTATTAGCGGGTGATAATTTTGGCGTGGTAGGTCTTGCCGATAGTGAGATGAAAAAAATCGCGCAGAATTTGCCGGTTTCTTACCAGCTGGCGCCGTCACGCGCTTATGTGGACCAAGTCGGGGATTTTATGCGTGTGGTTGATCCGCGGGCCGCAGGCCCCGCGCAATGGGGCAGCGATGTGGGCTTCGATATGGCCATGTCCGATTTATCGGCGCAGCATTTAATTAACATTCAAGGCGTGGCGGCGGCGGAGGGTTTACATACCGCTGGCTTTGACAATTACGATATGCGGCCAGCCGGCGTAGACGTATACAATATTGTCGGCTGTAAAAGTTCAACGCTTGGCAAGATTACTGAAACGGTGTCAATAGACGGTTCGTCGTATTATGATTTCCGGCAGCCAGTTAACGGGGATGGCACGGTGCCCGCTAATAGCGCCGGCAGCCTTGCGGTTAACGATGAACACGTGTTTTTTGCGCCTAAAGCAAATCACGGCAAAATGCTTAGCGCCAACGGTATCCGTCAGGAAATCGTGAATATTGTGGCCGGAAAAGATTTAAGTACTGGCGGCAAAATTTTAACGCGCGGCCAACTGGTCCAAAATCCCCAGTTATGCGCGTTGAATGGTGAGCTCGTAAAAATAAAAAGTCCGGTTAACATATCCGCAACCGACCAAAACGGTAATTATATTGGTCTGGCCGAAGATGGCAGCGTTCAGAACGATATCCCGGGTGCTGATTTGGAAATTTGGGGCGAACATAAGTATGTCTTTTTACCGACTGAAGACGGCCAGCAATATCAAATAGACTTACGGGGCGTTGATGGCGGTACTTTTACGTTAGACGACCAAACTATCGCCGGCAATGACGTTTTAAAGACCCAGGTCTTTAGCAATTTGCCGGTGACGCCAATGTTGTCTGGCCGGCTAATGCTGAATCCTGCCGGCGCGGTTTTGGAACTGGATAATAACGGCGACGGCCAATACGAGGAGTCCGTCCAGCCCGCGGCGGTTTTGAACGCCGGCCAGTCGGAGGATTCGCTTGCGCCCGTATCGACCTCGACAGTTTTTGGTTTAGTGGGGCAGTCAAATTTTTATCGCAGCGACGTCGGCGTCGCCCTTGTCGCCGAAGATGTTGTAGTTCCGGATTTGGGCAGCCAGACTTCCGGCGTGCTGGCCATTCATTACAATTTAGACGGCGCCGGTTTTCACGATTACTCCGGCCAACTTACCGTTTCAGCCGAAGGCGCGCACAGCTTGCAATTTTACGCGACGGATCGCGCAGGTAATAACGAACAACCGCAAGTTTTTAATTTTACTATTGATAAGACAGCGCCGGAATTAAGCGTGAAATTTAATCCGCAGACAAATGATTTGTCCTTTAGCGGCTTAGATGATTTTTCGCAAGTAACGGTAAACGACGGGGATAACTTAATCCAAGCCGTTGACCAGGCCGGCAACGTGACCGAGCTGAAATTAAAAGAGCACGGCAGGAAACGAAGGTTGCAGGCGGATTTGGCGGGCTTGTCGTATAACGGGGCGCCGGCGGACGTAAGTAAGGCGGCGCTAAGTTTTGCTTGGGGAAAAAAGTTATTGGAGCAGCATGTGAGGTCCAGGAAAAACTTTAAAATTGACGCCTATTACGCGAACGGCAAAACCGTTATTCGCGGCCGCGACCAGACCGGAAAGATTAGTCAGACCATAACCGGCTTAACGCTTTTAACCGTAGCTACTAATAAAGGTGATATTGTTTGGAGTTATTAATTGCGTTTAATTTGTGTTGTAAAAGGAATCAGCGGGCACCCTAGGGTGCCCGCTGATTGGTAAAAACTCTTATTTCGTGGCGGTTGTTTTGGGCTGAATTGACTATTGGAAAAAAACCCGTTAACCTGACCTAAGTCTTAACTAAGACGGAGGGTGATATGAAACTCGGCGGGTTTCGTGCTGAGCGGGTCCATATTAATGTTGTCGCTTCGGGCGAGGTGCGACAGTTTATCAACAAGCACTGTCCATCGCTTTGCACGTTCCTGTTATTTTCGGACATCGCCACCGCGCTGGAGCAGTTCAGCAAACAGGACTTCCGAAAGGACCGGTTGGAGTTTGTGGTCGTGGAGGACGGCTACAACGGCATCGGGTGGCAGCAGGCCATGGAAGCGATTCTGGGGGTGCTCGAGACTCCCAAAATTGTTGTCTTAACCAGGAACGTAACGCTGGCAATGTGGGTGAACGCGCTCCAAAGCGGGGCGTATTGCGTTGTTCCTTGGCCGACGACCCCCGAAGTTGTTAGTTATGTGATCTGCCACATGCAGGCCCTGTTGGCCGCGGTTCGCGACGAATGAGCCGGCGGCCGGAGACAAAACACGTCTCCGGCCGCGTAAATTTTATCGGCGGGTAATTATGTCTCCAGCCGGTTTTTTGTTATAATGAAACAAATAATTCTTCAATTTTTATGCAAATCGCGATTTTTGGCTTAGGTAAAATGGGCGCGCAGATCGCTCGCCGGCTGCACAAAAATAATTTCGACGTGCTGGCCTGGAACCGCTCCGAGGAGCCGCGGCAGGAAGTGGCCCAGGCCGGAGTAGTAACTTATGCCGAAGTCGGCGAGCTGGTAAAGAATATGTCCGGCCAGCCCCGTGTGTTCTGGCTAATGCTGCCGCACAAGGTCGTGGACGAATTTTTACAAGACCAACTTGGCCCGCACCTGAAAGCCGGCGACATCGTGATTGACGGCGGCAACAGTTTTTATAAAGATTCCATGCGCCGCGCCGAAGGGCTGCAAACTAAAAGCGTTAATTTTTACGATTGCGGCACGAGCGGCGGGGTTTGGGGCGAGCAGAATGGTTTTGCCTTAATGATCGGCGGACCAAAAGAGTCCTGGCCGACTGTTGAGCCTATTTTTAAAGTGTTATCGAGCGGCCAGAATTACGGCTTGGTTGGTAAAAACGGCGCCGGCCATTTTGTAAAAATGGTGCATAACGGCATTGAGTACGGTATGATGGAGGCCATTGCCGAAGGCTATGGGGTAATGCAGGCCAGCGAGTTCAATTTGGATCTCGGTCAGGTTACGCAAATTTACCAGGAAGGCTCAGTTATTAAATCGTGGCTTATTGACTTGACCAAAAATATTTTTGAACGCGAAGACGTAAACTCAACTTCCGGCGTGATTGAAGCCACGGGGGAAGGGGAGTGGACGGTAAACGCCGGCAAGGAGTTGGGCGTGGACGTGCGGGTAATTGAAGACGCGCTGAAAGTACGCTGGGAATCAGCCCGGCCCGAGAATCAGCAAAAGTTTTCCAATAAAATTGTGGCCTTGCTGCGCAAGCAGTTTGGCGGCCACGGCATCCAGAAACAATAGGGCGCAGTTGACCTATGTACAGCGCGGCGGAAACAAAACTTTTTAAGCGGTTAAATAGTCCAAAAAAGATTCAGGATTTTTTGGAGACGCTGAAGATAAATTTTGAAGTTCACGGGGAGACTTGTTATAGCCCGCGGTTGGTAATAAGGCGTCGCGTGGCGCACTGCATGGAAGGCGCTATGCTGGCGGCCGCGGCGCTGGAGTTCCACGGCGCTCGGCCGTTGGTGTTAGACTTACGTTCGGCGGCGCACGATTTTGACCACGTGGTGGCGGTATTTCGGCAGTACGGCTGCTTTGGCGCCATTAGCAAAACTAACCACGCGGTGCTGCGCTACCGTGAACCGGTTTATAAAACTTTGCGCGAGCTGGCGCTGTCTTACTTCCACGAATATTTTGACGACCGCGGCCAAAAGACCTTGCGCGAATTTTCTCGGCCGTTTGATTTAAATTTTTTTAACAAGCTAAATTGGCGCGTTTCGGAAAAAAATTTGTTCCAGATTCCTAATTATTTAGATGAGATAAAGCATTTTCAAATTTTGTCGGGGAGGCAAATAAAAAATCTGCGCAAGGCAGATGAAATAGAAATCAAAGCTGGAAAATTGGTGGAGTGGAAAGTTAAATAAAAATTTTTGCCGGCGGAGGGTTTCTCTAGGTCGAGAAACCAGTCCGCCGGCTTTGTGCGTGCCAGTGAGATTACGCGTGTATCTCACTAAAGTATAAAAAAAAGCCGGACGGTCCACAGCGGGCGCCCGGCTTCGCGGCAGCAGTTTAGTTCGCATGTTTTCTGTCCCGCAAGACCCCGATTAGCCATATTGCCAACGGGGTGAAAAACAACACCGCGGCAACCAGACAAAGCACTTTCGGCCTGGTCGTATGTCTGGCGATACGCAGCGATATTCCCGAGGCCGTGGTTTCGACCCCCTCTCCCCAAAACGAATTTGGCGGCGGACTAAGCAGGCCCTTGTTGAAGGCCGGGAAAGCCTGGTACAACAAGAAATCCGTGAGCCACTTCGGGGTGAGATAGCGCTGTGTATCCGCGCCCCGGGAAATGCCGATCATCGTGAACGACTTCGGCAGCCGCGGAATGGCGGCAAGCACCAGCACCACGGAGTGTGGGTCGCCGTAGCGTCCCAGGCCCCAGCGCCGGCCGAGGCGGTCAGCCGCCTCATTGGGGTCCATGACCGGATGGTGCCGGTCATGGTTGGGATCCGGATTCGGCGGCAGCTCTGGCAGCTGCACTACCGCCAGTTTCACTCCGGTCATGAGGTGAAAAAACCGGAGCTCGCTGTTTAAAGCGGCGTCCCGCGATTGCGGGAGCATTTGCCCCTCGTCAACCACGTAGGTGGACGAAGGAAGCGTTGCCAGTTCGGGCAAGTGGCCCTGCTGGCCGAAGGCGGTGGCCACCATCAAGCAAACAGCAAAAAATAACCGTAGCATTCTGTCTCCAAAAAAAGGAAAATAACTGCAGTATAATCCTCCTGCAGGTTGTGCTTGCTGTAACAAAACAAGCTCTAAATAATAGCATAAAATGTTAAATTTGTCAATAAAAAAGACCCTTAAATAAGGGCCATTTAAAGCCTCCCCGCCAGCTGGCGGGGAGGCTTTAAATTATGCTGTTTTGCCGCAGGTATTTTGGTAGTGCCGCAGGTACTGCTTAACTATGACTTCCGCGGAGAATTTTTCGCTGGCCTGGCTGGCCGCGTTTTGGCCAAGTTTATTTGCCAGCCCTGGGTCATCCATCAGCAGTTTCAATTTGCCGGCAAATCCTTTTATGTCTCCGATTTTGAGCAGGTAGCCATCCTGCCCTTGGCGCAGCACTTCGGGGATGCCGCCGGCTTTGGTGGCCAGCACGGGTTTTTGGTAGCTCATGGTTTCCAGCATGCCCATGCCAAAGCTTTCGGTCTGGGAGGTGTACAGGCCGGCATCAGCCGCGTTTAAATAGTTTTGAATGTCTTTAACGTGTTCTTTAACAGTTAGATTTTGCAGCCGCAATTTTTTGACCAGTGGTCGGTAAGGCAAAAAGGAATCGCCGGCCAAAATCAAGAGCTTAAAGCTCGGTGAGCGTTTCATTAGCCCGGCGATTTTTAGCAAATCCGGAATGCGCTTGACCGGCCGGAGGTTGGAGAGATGGATAGCCAAAAAATCCGAATTTTTGATTTTTAATTTTTTGCGAATCGCGTCCCGAGAGGCCGTTGCCGGCACGGGCGTGTAAAAATTATAAACCACTTCAATAGGTTTGTCGGTTTTCAGCAGCTGCAGGGTCTCTTGTTTTAGATCTTCGGACACGGCGGTGACGCAATGCGACCGCTCAATGGAATACTTGATGATCTCAAAGAGGTTTTTGTCGCGCGCCAGCAAAGTAATGTCGGTACCGTGGAGCGTGGTGACAATACGGGGGAGGGGTATGCGGTTTTGCCGCATGATCCGGCGCGCCAAAAGCGCGGCCGTGGCGTGCGGCACGGCGTAGTGTACGTGCACAACATCTAGCAAATGTTGTTTTTGGACGCGTTCAATGGCCACGGCCAAAGGCAGGGTGTAATCGGGGTATTTAAACAGGCCGTATTCGTTTATGTTGACCTGGTGAAAAAAAATATTTTTTTCCCGCCCGGTCAGGCGAAAGGGCCGCTCGTAGGAAATAAAGTGCACCTCGTGGCCGCGTCGGGCCAATTCCAAACCCAGGTTAGTGGCCACAATGCCGCTGCCGCCTACGGAAGGGTAGCAGACAATGCCAATTTTTAGCCGGTAGCCTGTAGCTGGTAGCTTGTAGTTTGCGGGCATTAGTAGTTGCGGGATGATAAGGTTAAATCGGAAATGTAATCAAGGCGCAGGGGATCGTTTTTCCACAGCCCCTGGGCGCACTTGGTGCCAATGGCCGTGCCTAAGGCTTTGGCCCGGGCCGTGACCAGGCTTTCGTAGTCTTTATTTTTGAGCTGGGAGGCGTGGCAGTTGATCAGTTTTAGCCAAGTGTCGTAAACATCGCTGGTGTCAATGACTAAATCGACCGGCGCGGCAAAATCCTGGGTGACGGGATAGTAGTATAGGGCCGTAATTTTGTGGGCCGGCAAGTTTTTTAGTTCCGCCAGGCCGCCGTAGCGGGCGAAGCGCGCGGCGTCGCGGGCCATTTTTCCGACTACTGAGTGGTCGGGATGCTGGTTTTCGTCCGGGTGCGGGGCCAGCACGACCTCAGGTTTAAAATTTCGGATATACTTGGCTATAGTAAAACCGTTTTGCGGCGTATTTTGAATGTGGCAGTCGCCGCCCATGTCTAAAAATTCAATGTCCGCGCCGAGCAGTTTGGCGGCGGCCTCGGATTCTTGCTTCCGGCTTTCGGGCGTGCCCACGGTTCCGGCTTCGCCTTTTGAGAGCACTAAAATTTTAAGGTGAGAGCCGCGCGCGGCCTCTTTGGCAAGCAGGCTGCCGCAGCCGAATTCCAAATCGTCGGGATGCGCGCCAATGGCGAGAATGTTTATCATGGATTTAAAGTTTAAGGTTAAAAATTAAGGGGCGAGATATAAATAGTCTGGAAAATTATAGACGCTGCGCTTCATGCGGTGGAATACCCGATGGCTGGCCAGCGCCGGGCCGTCGGGCGAGGGTAGTTCGCTGGCCGGCAGATTCGACGGCAGCGTCGGCACGTAGCGGCCTAAATAAAAGCTTAGAGCCAAATTAGCTTCCACCCAAGTCTGGCCGTAAACCGTTTTTTGGGGGTAGTTAGCCAAAATGAACTGCGCGATGTCCTTATTTTCAGTATAGTACATGTCGTTATCTAGCTTAAGGAGCTTGAAGTTTTCCTCCTGCCAGCTCAGGCCCAAGAATGCGATTAACAGAATCCCGATTGAGGCGGCGGTTAGCCATCGGGTCGGCGATTTTTCA
>JAGWQI010000092.1 GCA_028870105.1 Patescibacteria group bacterium | reverse complement strand
ATTGTTCCCGAGCAAAAGGACTTTACAACCCGAAGGCCTTCATCGTCCACGCGGCGTCGCTGCATCAGGCTTTCGCCCATTGTGCAAAATTCCAAACTGCTGCCTCCCGTAGGAGTCTGGGCCGTGTCGCAGTCCCAGTGTGGGGGTTTCCCCTCTCGGGGCCCCTAACCGTCATAGCCTTGGTAAGCCATTACCTTACCAACTAGCTGATGGTGCCCAGGCCGCACTTTAAGCGTCTTGCGACTTTTGTCTTGCGACAACATTGAGTATTGCACCGTCTTTCGACGGAATATCCTCAACTTAAAGAACGTTCCTAGGTATTACTCACCCGTTCGCCGTGGGTCTAAACCCACTCGACTTGCATGTCTTAGGCACGCCGCCAGCGTTCATCCTGAGCCAGGATCAAACTCTTATTAGAACTAAACATAATTCTATAGCGTCTTGCTCCTTGGCAAGACAGAATCATATCTAGAGTTTTTGATCCATTTCACGAATGAAATAAATCTGGCAAAAGTTTATTTTGTAAATGCAAACTTTTAAAACATTTTCTGTTATTCACAGAATATCATTGAACTCAATTGAATTGACGTAAACATTGCATTGCTATAAGGTTTAAATTTATAGCAACACGATGGTTTTGTACACCTTAGATATCAGGGTAGATATCTAAAGTTTTCTAATCACTATTCAGCTGTTAAAGAGCATTTTTCACGGACACGCAGATTTCACTGATAGAACGGACCAATTATTTCCGTGCTCTCCGCGTTGTCTGTGTATCCGTGAAAGAACTATATTCGGGGATTAATGGGCGAAAAAAAACACACAAGTTTTCCACTTGTTATGTTCAGTCCCAAGACTCTATGGCCTGGTCTCTTATAATCTGCGCTAAAGGCGCATACATAAGAGCAAAGTTGAACACTGGTTTATTGCCTTTTTAATCTCCTTTGTCTCGCCGCGGCCTTAAGGCGGAAGCGGACTGATCTAAATACTTTTTAGATGCTTTGCCATTGTATACCTTTTTATACGTAGTGTCAAGAGGCCGCAAATTGGTGTGTTATGCTTTTATTGAAAGGAGGCTTGATGGCAGGTTTTCGCCGCTGGCGCAGCTGGTAGACAGGCTGATGAATGGTGCGCCTTCCATAAGGCCTTTATTGGCTGAAGCGGGATTACAGAAAGCCGGATATCGCTGCGGCGACACCCGCATACCGTTTGCTGTTGCGGCGGAAGGTAGTCCAAACGGCCCTGGCCGACGGCCGGGGTAACAGCAAGGGCATTGGGCTGCCCTGTCGGAAAGGGATGACCGTCGGTAAAAGGCTAGCAGTAGCTTACTGTCCGGGCGTCCGGGCAAATTTTAAACACAAACCGCAGTATGGTGTGAGACTAGCAATGACGGCTCCCGGCCTTAGAGGCGGCAGAATATTGCCGCCTTTTTCTTTTTGTCAATTTATCTTATTGTGCCGTTTCGTTATACGGACATTCGGGAATTGGGCAACGCCAGCCATGTTCCGTACAGATAGGGTGGATTTTGTTGTCGAGCAACTCATTTCCGCCAAACTTATGGTAAAGCTGGCATTCTTCTTCGAACGCGGCTTGGGCATCGGGAACAAACTCGGCTTCAAAATATTGATAGCTTCCTACCCAGTCGTTAAGCTGTTCGTTTAAATCAAAATCCGCACGGCCGATGTATTGGGCCCGGAAAGCGCCCCGGCTGTTGGTCGTGCCCAGTGCGTACACGCCGCCGGCAATTTGACCGAACTCGTTGTTGATTATCGGATGCGCCAGCAGATAAGGGCCGGCTAAATTTGTCTGAGGCATATGCTCCTTTCTTAATGCGCCATAAACGGCAATAAAAAGCCAGCCGTAACGGCGGCTGGTCGGCTGGGAATACTTAGTTTAATAAAAATAAAATTGACGGTAGTTGCGAGGGCTGCTGTAAAATTGCGGTTATTGGCCGAACAAATGGCTGCAAAAAAATTGGGCACTTAGACCCCCGCTGGTGGATCTCTACGGCTCTCTGAGTTTAATTTTCTGCTTTTTACATGCTCAGGATAGCGCCCGGCGGCCAGTTTGTCAATAAGATTAAAGCTGTCGGAAGTTGAGTTTTGCAAGATGAGCGCACAAGATTGCCAGCGGCTGGAAAATCTGTTAAATTAACTTACAAATGCCTAAAAAATTTGTTCTTTTCCTCTCGGTCGCTCAAACTATTCTGAGTTTCCTGCATTGGCTGCTTTATTTAATGCTATTGCATTTTTTCCCGGCTCTCCGGCCTGTCCACACTGTGCTGCTGGCGGTGGTCTTGCTTTGTTCCGTCAGTTTTTTGCTGTTTTCCACCGCCGTGCATTTTATGGGCTGGCGGATTTTAGACTGGGGTTATATGTTGTCCGGTTCCTTGTTGGTTTTGGCCGGCTATGGGTTTTGGTTCCTATTGGCAGCGCTGGCCCTTTCGTCCGCCTGGCCGGCCGCAAGCACCGTTTTTGCGGCCGCCGCGCTGCTTGGCTCGTTGCTAATGACCGTTTACGGGCTAATTAATGCGCGAATTATCAGGGTCAGGCATATTAATGTAGCATTGCCGAATTTGCCGGAGTTTTGGCGGAATAAAACCGCGGTGGCGGCTGCCGATATCCATCTGGGTAATATTTTGCGCGAAGGCTTTGCACGTAAGGTGGTGCGTGCGATAAATACGCAGCGCCCCGATATTGTTTTTTTGCCCGGCGATTATTACGACGGC
>JAGWQI010000023.1 GCA_028870105.1 Patescibacteria group bacterium | reverse complement strand
CCCATGGGCAAACCTTCGGGCTGGATTAAAAAAACAGCCCTGGCTTTTTCTTTTTCCGCCAAAGCCTGTACAGACTGCTTTTTTGTAAATTCGTCCGGTCCTAAATATATAGCTAGCATTTTCTTGGTGGGCTGGGTGGGATTCGAACCCACGACCCTTCGCTTAAGAGGCGAGTGCTGCTACCAACTGAGCTACCAGCCCAAAATAATTCTTGGTGCCCGGGAGAGGATTCGAACCTCCATGGGATTGCTCCCGCTACCACCTCAAGGTAGTGCGTATACCAATTCCGCCACCTGGGCTTGCGCTTAAAATTTAAAAGGCGTTGTTTATTTTTTTGCTTGCTTATTATAGTATATCTATAGAATTAAATCCAGACCAAATATATGGTGCTAAATATTCCGGTAATTTTGGGTTCGGTGCGGGATGGCCGCAAAAGCGAGGCGCCGGCGAAGTACATTTTGGCAAAAATTGAGGCTGCCGGTTACCAGACCCAATTGGTTGATTTTAAGGAGCTGGCGCTGCCGTTCTACGATGGCGCCACTGTGCCTGTGGTCTATTTTAAATCCCAGTATCCGAACCCAAACGCGCAGCGGTGGAGCGAGATCGCGCGGGCGGCTGATGCCTTTGTGGTTGTAAGTCCGGAGTATAATCACGGGTATTCCGCAGCACTAAAAAACGCACTAGATTGGGGTTATTTGGAATTTGAGCGAAAGCCGTTTGGTCTAGTGGGGGTATCCAACGGCACTACGGCTGGCGCGCGCATGATTGAGAACTTGCGGCCGGTTATTGAAAATTTTGGGGCCATGGCCGTGCGCGAGACCGTAATGATCGGGCCAGTACAGAACTATTTTGGCGACGACGGCAAGCTTTTGAATCCCGAACTTAATAAGAAGATTGATGGCTTGCTTAAGAGCCTGGCGTGGTGGGCCCGGGCGCTGAAGGCGGCTCGAGAGAGTGAGTAGGGTTGTGCAAGTAACAAAAAGGCCGCGCCAGCGCGGCCTTTTTGTTAGGTGACGATTACACCACGCGCCACTTTCCGGTTTTGTCTTTGGTCAGTTTGCCGGCCAAGGAGAAGCCGGCGGCCATCTTATGGCCGCCGCCGCCGAACAGTTTGGCAATCTGGGCTACGTCCGTGTTTTTGTAAGGCGTGGTGCGCAGGCTGCCTTTTATGACTTCGCCGTCTTGCCGTAAAAACAGCGCAAAGCGCGCGCCGGGAAATGTGTTTAGGGTTTCAGTAAAGCCCTCAAAAGCGGCTTGTGGCAGGCCTTGGATATTTTTTATATCACTCTCCGACATGACCGAAAAAATAATTTTATTTTTGTCGTCGTAATGGGAATTCTCCATGGCCCTGCCCCAGGCTTTTAGCACTTGCGGCTGTTTGGATTTAAAAGTTTGGCGCATAATTTGGCTCGTTTGCGCGCCTTTGCGCATGAGCTGCGCCGCGGCTTTTAAGGTTGAACTTTGGGTGTTGGAGTGCATAAAGCCCCCGGTATCGGTAATGATGCCGGTCAGCAGGCAGGTGGCGATATTTTTGGTAATTGGCCAATTATGGAATACAAATAAATCGTAAACAAGTTCCGCGACCGAAGATTTGGCGTGGTCGACCACGTTAACATCCCCGAAATGCGTGTTGTCGGGATGGTGGTCAATGTTAATAATTTTGAGGTGTGGGACTTGAGATTTGAGATTTATGATGTTGTCGGAGCCGGTGCGTTTGAGGTCCGAGCAGCCAAAAGTAATCAGCAGGTCGTAAGCGTGCCCTGCCGCGTCGTCGGTAATTTGTTCGCTCCCCGGCAAAAACGCCAAGTGCGGCGGGACGCCTTTTTTTATGGCGCAGTTGACTTGCTTGCCCGTGGCTCGCAGTTGGTGATAAAACGCCAAAATGCTACCGCCGTCGTCGCCGTCCATGCGCTCGTGCATGGTGAGGAGAATATGTTGGGCTGAGTCAATTAAGCTTTTTGCTTTATCAAAATCTTCGGTCATAAACGCTTACTGTTCTTCTTCGTGTATTTTTTTGATCAGTTCATCAATATGCTGGGCGTAGCGCGGGCTGGTATCTAAATGGAAGGAGATGCGCGGAATAATTTTGGTGTGAAAATGCTGGTTGAGCTCTCCTTGGATGTCGTAGATGTTTAGCTCGAGAAATTTTAGGATTTTGTCATCGTCGCCGCCCAAAATGGAGATCCAGACCTTGGCCCATTTCATATCCTTACTGGTCTCTACTTTGGTAATCGTGGTAATGCCTTTTTGGCCCTGCAAAAATTCCAGCAAAATCACCCCCAGCTCGTGCCGGATTAAAGAGTTAACCTTGGCGATGCGGTTAGTGTCTTTTTTGTGCTGTTTCATAAATTTAGCTTTATAGTATAGTTTATTTCTTGCGTTTTGTCCATGCTAGTATTGATTACATTTTAGCATAAACTATTCCGCGTCAATACATCTTAAATTTTGCCAAAATTAAATCCCCTTACGGGGATTTTTTAAAACAGAATTTTTATAGGGTTTTAACTTTGATTTTTTCCTCAAAGCTTTCCAGCACGTCATCCACCTGGATTTTTACGGGTGTTTTTAGTTTAATGCCGAACTCTTCGTTGACGCCGATTGATTTAGCCGCGACTTTGCTCTGTTGGAGTTCCTCAATCGTGGCCAGACCGAGCTCTTGGTCGTTGCGAAATACGGCAATTTTGCTATTCTTTTTTATTTCCCCGTTGTTCACGCGCCCGCCCACAATCATTTGTCCTTTTTCCGTGCGGAAGATCGCTAAAACTTTGGCTGTGCCAAAGGCCACTTTTTCCGTTTCCGGCGTGAACATTTTAATGACAGCCGAGGTGATATCTTCTAGTAATTCGTAAATGACTTCGTAAGTGTCAATCGTGACCTTGCTCTGTTTAGCCAGGCTTTCGGCTTTGGGGTTAGTCTTCACACGGAAGCCTATAACTGTGGCCTTGGTGCTGGAAGCCAGCAGGATGTCGGATTCGTTGATCTCGCCAACGCCGTCGTTTAGCACGTTGATTTTAACTTCGTCGTTCTTTAGTTTGGCAATGGATTGTTTAATGGCCTCCAGCGAGCCGGCTACGTCGGCTTTGAGCACTAGGTTTAAGCTTTTGTTTTTAATGTCGCCTTCAATGCCACGGCGGGCAAAGCGGTGGCTCTGCTCTTTTTTCTTGGCGGACATGGCAATATGCCGCGCCTCGTCTAGATTGTCTAAGACTTGCAAAATGTCGCCGGCTTTGGGTGTTTCCGATAGCCCGGAGATTTGTACCGGCGTAGAAGGTCCGGCGTCTTTGAGCTTGCGTCCTTTTTCGTCTTCTAAGCTGCGGATGCGGCCAAAAGCCAAACCGGCCGCAAAAATATCACCAACCTTCAGCGTGCCGTTTTGTACAATGACTGTGGCCGTGGCGCCTTTACCTTGGGACATTTTGCTTTCAATGACCGTGCCGACGGTTTTGCCGGCAGGGTTGGCGCGCAAGTTTTCCAGTTCGGCGGTCAGCAGGATCATTTCTAGGAGGTTGTCTATCCCCTGGCCTTGTTTGGCGGAAATTTCGCAAGCGATGGTCTTGCCGCCCCATTCCTCGGTAAGCACTCCCACGCCGGCTAGCTCCTGTTTAACTTTAATGACGTTAGCTTCCGGTTTATCAACTTTGTTTATTGCCACGATCATTGGCGTGTCGGTAAATTTGGCGCGGTTAACGACTTCCAAAGTTTGTGGGCGGACGCCGTCGTCCGCGGCAACGACCAATACAATCAGGTCGGTCACGTTGGCGCCGCGGGCGCGCATTTCAGAAAAGGCCTCGTGGCCCGGCGTGTCCAAAAAGGTGATCCATTTGTTGTTTTTTTGCACACGGTAAGCGCCGATGTGCTGGGTAATTCCGCCGCTTTCGCCTTCCGCTACTTTGGTTTTGCGAATGGTGTCCAGCAGCGTGGTTTTGCCGTGGTCCACGTGGCCCATAATCGTCACGATCGGCGAGCGCGGCTTGAGGCTTTCCTCTTTCTCTGAGGTCAGTACTTCTTGCAGAAAGCCCAAGCCGAATTCCTTATGGCTGGTGTCGGCTTGGGTCTCTACTTCATAACCCAAGTCTTGTGCGACAATGCTGGCAGTATCAAAGTCCACTTCTTCGTTAATTGTGGCCATGACCCCGTTTTTTATGAGCGTTTTTATCACTTCGGTTACGGGCAGCTGTAGCGTGTCGGCAAAATCGCGAACCTTGATGAACGAAGGTAGCTTGATTTTCTTTGGCGTAGAGTTTACGGTTTTTGGCTGGATTTGCGGCTGGCCGAAAGCTTCGGTTAGCTTTTTGGCCAAAAAGTTGTCGATTTTGTTGGCCTTGGGCGAAATGAAAAAGCCCTTCTCGCGGGCGCGGGAGCGGAGTTCCTGCACGGACATATTCAGTTGCGAGGAAAGAGAGGATAGGTTCATAACTGATTAACTATACCTTAAAATTTCAATAAAATCAAGGCAAAACCCCGGCCTTTTGTCGTTACGGCATTTTTAGCAAGGCCTTTGGCCAATTGTCAAACAAGCCAAATTTGCTATGATATTTTTAGGCAAATAGAGTGTATTATTAACACCAGAGCAATGCAAAAAAAATATTGGGTAGTTTTGGCCGTAGCCGCCGCGGTAGTCTTAATTGGGGTCTTTTGGTACCGCCTTGCCCATAAAAAACAGCCCTCCCCCTCTTTACAAAGCCAAAGGCCGGCGCCATCGCCACAGCAGGCCACCACGACTACGACCTCGACCCCGCCCGCTAAAGCCCCTGCCAGTAAGAGCAGTGGCGATTACACCAAAGCCGTAAACACCTATGAGTATCGGGTGCAGTTTTACCAGTGCCACGGTTCCGTGGGGACCAGCAACGTGGGCACGCTGTCAGTGGCTAAGGGGTCCAAGATCATGCTGGATAATCACGATCCGGTGGCGCATACCTTTGCGTTTAAGGGCGTGACCGTGCGGGTCGCTGGTTATAATTACGAGATTGTTACTCCGACCGTAATTGGCACCTACCCGGTTACCTGTGACGGCGGCGGCGCCTTGGAGCTGAATGTCAGATAAGCGCGCAATAAAAAATCCCGTTTCAATAGAAACGGGATTTTAAAACGTCCGATTTTTTCCCACAATCATTCTGAGGCGCTGTGGAATAATCTCCACCGTAGCCGGAAACTTGGCGACTACGCGGCCGAGCATGGTCAGGGAAAAACCGCGCGGCTCGAGGAATTCGATTTTTTTGCATTTAATGACCGTAGTGTTGGGCACTTTTTCTAAAAGCCCGTCGGCAATAGCGCCGCGATAGGTCAAGGCTTGGGTTTTGCTCAGGCGTTCCAACATCAGCAAATCCAGGTTGCCGTCGGTGGGGTTGGCGATGGTCTGGTTTTTACCGGAAGTCAGCCGAATGTTGGCCACCAGGCCGCCTTGTCCTTCCAAATTAACAATGTAGGAGTCGTCAATTCGGATTTTAAAGACCCGGGTGTCCCCAGATAGTTGCTTTAATTTTTGCCATAATGAAATGTGTTTAAGCTGGTGGCTAAGCACACCGAATTCTAAAAAGCTAATAAAGTAGCTGCCAGCGATGCGCGCCAAGTCGATTTTTTCCAGCCGCCGCGCGGCGATGGTTTTAACGCCGGTAAATAAGTTATCGACGCCTAAAATTTTGCCCAGCATCGAACCGTCGACCAGGGGGATGAACCCTAAAGTAAAATCCCGCCCGCGTAGTTGCGAGAGCATGACGTTAAAAGTGTCATCCGAGCCGCAGGCCACCAGCGTTTTGGCGCCGCGCTGGCTGGCGGTATCAATCAGGTCGGCAATGCTGCGCAACGGCGTAACCCGGGCCGTTTCGCCGGCAATATTGAACTCGGCCAACAGCCCTTGCAATTCGGTCTGTAGCTTTTCAAATTTTTCTAAGGGTAAATTTCCCTGATCGAGAATGTAGTAGTACATAAAATAGTGACTAGTAAATAGTGGTTAGTGATTAGAAAGTTGCAAGGGTAACCCTGCTTTTCTAGTCACTGCTCACTAAACACTAATCACTAAAATTATTCTTCCGGTTCTAATTCTTCTCCGCGGCCTGGGCGTTTGCCGTTGCCGTTTGGCCCAACTGGCGCGCCGTTCATGGTGCATTTGCCGGTAAATTGCGCACCGTCTTCCACGCGTAAAATTTGGCAGGCAATATCGCCAGAAATTTTAGCCGTACTTTGCAAGATTAAATGGCCGGAAATCTTTAAATTTCCCTGGATTTCTCCGCCCACGACCGCGTTGCCGGCTAAAACGTCGGCCGCAATTTTGGCGCCCTGATTGACAAATACCCCTTGCGAGGTTTTAACCTTGCCGGTGACCTGTCCCTCAATGCGAATGTTGCCTTCGGAATTTAAATCACCCTGGATCTTTACGCTTGGACCGACCACGGTTTCGGCCTGCTGGCCCGCGTTGTCGTCGACAAAGGACTTGTCCATGTTGTTCCTTTCTTATGGTTAGTTGTTGGCGCGGCAAATGCATGTCATTTGCCGGTTATTGGTTAAAAGTTAGGGGGTCCTGCCATCATCAATATTTTTCTGGGCGTTTAATCTGGCTTTTATGCTGGCTTTGGGCCAAGTTGATGGCCTGCTGTTCCTCTTCGGTCAGTTGGTTGTCGCTGGCACCCAGTTTAATCCGTTTGGTATAAATTCGGTTTTGCTCTCTACCGTGCATGGAGGTTAGCACTAAACCGTTTTCTTGGCCGTCAAGCAGGGCTAAGCAAAAACTAAAGTTGCCACCGCCGTCCGCAAACGGATTAAAACGTACCAACCCGATTTTTTGTACGCCTAAGGAGAGGTTGTGTTCCAGCCGCGACAATTCGCGATCGAGGGTCATTTGTCTGCCTAAAATTTGTTCCTGGTTTTGGGCCAGTTGAACAATGACAGCCTCCAGGTCTTGGCCGGTCTTGCCGGAGAAAAAGCTTTGCCGCAGCTTTCGCAGGGAAACGGCTTGCCACGTGGCCCAGGCTCCAAGAATCAAAGCCGCCGCCGCACCAATCGCGGTAAAAATCAACAATTCTGGGTTCATAGTAGAAGCATTGTAGCACTATTGTTTATTTGCTTTCAACTGCCGATTAATGTTAGAATAGTTGGGAACAATTAGGTAAGACGCGGCTTCGGCGCCAGGAAGAACGATAGATTGAGCCTAGCCGCATCCGTGATAAATAAGGTATTTATTTTCACAATTAAAATTTTTAGTGGACATTCTATGGGCAAAAAGCATAAGCAGCGCGACGCGTTCGAAGCCAGTAGTACTCAGATCTCGACGGCCGAAGAGTTCTTGGTCATTAAACACGATTTGTGGCGGGTGTTGATCTTAAATGCGGTTTATCTTATTGCGGTGCTGGCCGTGTATTTTACTAACAATAGGACTCATTATCTCGAAAGTTGGTTTGGCCGAATATTCCACTTTTAAGGTTAGGATTCCGGGCAGGGCATAATATGGTGTGATTGAATTTTTTAACAACCGCGCGTTCGCGCGGTTTTGTCATATATGATATAATTTTGACGATTTTTAAGGAATTTGCTATAATAAACGGGTAGGATATATCATGAATGATATAAATTGTATTTATGCCAAGTTTAGCTAAAACTATCAGCCAGGAACAAAATCGCATTGGCCAGTTTATTTCCCAGTTGCGGGAACAAAAGGGACTGACCCAAGGCCAGCTGGCCAAGGCTTTAAGGACCAGCCAGTCGGCCGTGGCCAGAATGGAAAAAGGTTTGCAGAATTTAACCACCGAAACGCTGGCCAAAATCAGCGCGGTGCTCAACCAGGAAATTATCCAGCTGGCCGGAGACAGTGTTAATTTTAAGATTGAAGGCGGCCACAAGCTCGCCGGCAAAATTACCACCAACGCTTCCAAAAACGCGGCTATGGCCCTGCTTTGCGCCTCGCTCCTGAACCGAGGCAAAACCACTCTTAAAAATGTGCCAAAAATTGAAGAGGTTTACCGTATGCTGGAGGTGCTTTCCAGCATTGGGGTTACTGTAAAATGGCAAGGCGCCGATTTAGAGCTGGTGCCGCCCAAAAAACTAAATTTGTCCAATATTGACCTGCACGCCGCCACCCGGACCCGCAGCGTTTTAATGCTTTTGGGCCCGCTGCTGCACCGTTTTAACCAGTTCCGCCTCCCCCACCCCGGCGGCTGCCGCTTAGGCGCGCGCACTGTTAGGCCGCACCTGTTTGCTTTGGAAAAAATGGGGGTAAAAGTTAAAACCACACATGACAATTACGAGGTTAAAGCCGAAGATCTGCATGCGGCGGAAATCGTGCTTTACGAAACCGGCGACACGGTGACGGAAAACGCGCTTATGGCCGCCGCCTGTTTGCCGGGTACTACGACCATAAAAATGGCCAGTGCCAATTACATGGTTTTGGATCTTTGCCATTTTTTGCAGGCCTTGGGCGTAAAAATTGAAGGGATCGGCACTTCGACGCTCGTGGTCCACGGCAAACCGGACATTAACAAGTCAGCCAGCTTTTACTTGAGCGAGGATCCGATCGAGTCAATGTTGTTTATTGCCATTGCGGCCACGACCAATTCGGCTATAACCATCCAGCGCTGCCCTATAGATTTTTTGGAATTAGAATTGCTGAAGCTGGAAAAAATGGGCTGGCGGTTTCGTTTGGGCAAACGCTATAAAAGCTATAACGGTCTGACTAATTTGGCTGACATTCAAACTTATCCCAGCAGGCTGGTGGCGTCGGAAGAAAAATTGCACGCCTTGCCCGGCGGTGTGGGTATAAATATAGACAATTTGCCGTTTTTTGTGCCGATTGCGACCCAGGCCAAGGGTACCACGTTAATTCACGACTGGGTTTACGAAAACCGCGCCATCTATTATATGGAACTAACGAAGCTTCGGGCCAATTTGATTTTGGCCGATCCGCACCGGGTATACGTGGAAGGGCCGACGCAGCTCAAAGCCGCTGAAGTCATCTGTCCGCCGGCTTTACGCCCTGCCGCCAACATTTTGGTGGCTATGTTAGCCGCCCAAGGCACCTCGATCTTGCGCAATGCCTATTCTATTAACCGCGGCTACGAAGATTTAGTCTCGCGCCTAAAAAAACTTGGGGCGAAAATCGAACTTCTGCGCGGCATTTAACATCAGCAATGACCGTCGGCCTTTTAAAGGCCGACGGCTTTAGTTTAGTGTTATAATTATAGTATGATCCAAACCAAACACATCCACCGTTCGCATCGGCACATGAGTTTGAACTACGCCCATAGCGCCCGGCAGCGCATTTACGGTTATGTTGTGGTGCCAATGCTTTTGTTGGCGGCGGTGGCCTGGGTAATTACGCGTTTTGGCAACCAAACCCTGCCGCAGTGGCCGCATTTAACCTGGGGTATTTTGATTGGCGCGATTTTTGTTACGTTTACCCGCTTGCTGATTGCTTACGCGTTTGCGCTGGTTTTGGCTATCCCCTTGGCTTTGTTGATTAATCACAGTCCGCGCGCGGAAAAAATTTTGCTGCCGCTGTTTGACGTGGTACAGTCCGTGCCGGTGCTGGCTTTTTTCCCGGTGGTGATTTTATTCTTCGTGCATTTTAACCAGTTAAACGGCGCGGGGATTTTTATTTTGCTAATAACCATGATGTGGAGCATTGTTTTCTCCGTGGTCGGCGGCTTGCAGGTAATCCCCTCCGACATTAAGGCCGCGGCCAAAATTTTTGGCTTAAGGCGCTGGCAATACATCGACAAAGTGCTGCTGCCGGCGGTCGTGCCGTACATTATTACCGGTTCGCTTTTGGCCTGGGCCGGCGGCTGGAACATTATAATTGTTTCCGAGGTGCTGCACACCTATATTCCCGGCGCCGACGCCTCCTCGGACCTGTTTGGGATCGGCAGTATTTTAGTGCAGTCATCGGCGGCGGGGCACCAGCACGATTTTTTTATGGCCTTGATTGTCCTTATAGTGTTTGTGGCAATTATGAACATTTTTATTTGGCAGAAATTATTACGCTATGCCGAACGATTTAAATTTGAATAAGCCCGCCATTACTTTTACCAATGTCGGTAAAATTTATCCCGGCAATCCGGAAGCGGCTTTAACGTCCGTAAGCTTCGAAATCAGGGACGGTGAATTTTTTTGCCTGGTGGGCCCCAGCGGCTGCGGCAAGTCCACAATCTTAAAAATTATTTCCGGCCTGGACCAGCAAAGCTCGGGCCAGGTCAGCAAGCCCGATGCCGTGGCCATGGTGTTTCAGACCGGCGCGCTGCTGCCTTGGCAAAGCGTGTACGACAATGTCGCCTTGGGGCTGAAAGCTAAAAATACGCCGGCAAAAAAGACGGCCGAAATTTGCACGCGCTATTTGGAAATGGTGGGACTCTTGCCGCTGGCGCAAAAATTTCCGCGCGAACTTTCCGGCGGCCAGCGCCAGCGCGTCGGCCTGGCCAGGGCTTTGGCCGTGGAGCCGCAGGTGCTGCTGCTGGACGAGCCGTTTTCCGCGCTCGACACCGTCACTACGGAAGAACTGCACAAAGATCTGTATAAAATTTGGCAGCAGACCAAAAAGACCATTGTGTTGGTTTCGCATTCCATTGAGGAAGCCGTGGCTTTGGCTGACCGCGTCATGCTTATGAAGGCCGGTCGCATTGAACAGATTTTTAACATTACGCTTCCCTACCCTAGGCGCGAGCAGGAGGCGGCGTTCATGCATGACGTGCAAAATATTCGCCGCATGTTCTTTAAATAATTTTTATGGACGTTGTTAACTTTATTCAAATTCACCACTTGCACGCGGCAATCTACTTGCTGCTTTTTTTGTCTTTGGCCTTTGATGCGACGCTGACGGTGTTTGCCGCCATGCTTTTGCTTGGTCAGGGCGTGATTTCCCCAGCGCCGGCGTTGGCGGTTTTGGTTTTGGGCGTGATGGCTGAGCAGCTGCTGTGGTATGGGCTAGGCCGGGGGCTCGGGCGCTGGCAAAAACTTATGAATTGGTTGGATCGACCGGCGGTAGTGTTCGATAAACACTTACTGCAGCGGCCCAGGCGAACGCTATTATTGTCCAAATTTATTTATGGCATCCATCGTGCCATGCTGGTCCGCGCCGGCATGCTTGGGTTGGATTTTAAGCTGTACGCAAAAATCGCCGTGCTGTGCACGGTAGTGTGGCTTTCCGTGCTTGGAGTTTTAGGTTACGCGTTTAGCGAATCGTATGAAGTGTTAAAGCGGTATGTTGACTATGCCGAGCTGGTGCCGTTGGGCCTGATTGTGTTATATTTTTTGATTAATTGGCGTTTGTCCAAACGATTAAAACAAGATTTATAATAGAAGATTGTTGTGCGTGACAAAGAAAAATTCCGATCTGTTGATCGGAATTTTTCTTTGGTGGACCTAGGGAGAACCCGCCTTCGCGCGAGGCTTCGGCGGGCAAGTCGAACTTGTACTCCCGCAACCTGCCTGCCGGCAGGTGTGAATGCGGTCTAACATTTACCCTGTTGCCTTTGGTGGACTCACCGGGAATCGAACCCGGGCCTCGGCAATGCGAATGCCGCGTAATACCACTTTACTATGAGCCCAGCAAAGGTAACAGGGCCACTTTACTATAGGCCCAAAAAAATAATACGAACGGAATTGAGGCCAAAGGTTATTTCATTCCGGGCTGCGTTTATCAGTTTCGCCAGGGCAGGAAATTTAACTGTATCATTTTAGCGACTTTTCCCGATTCTGTAAACCGGGTTAGTAACTGACTAAAATCAATTGTGATTCGCCGTTCAAGCAGTTGTCGGCGTCGAGTTTTTGGTCCAAAAACCACTGTTCTTGTTTGGGCGGAATGGGGTTACTTTCGTCATAATTTCGCTGGGTGCCAATGTATACCCCGGGGGGCACGGGGCAACCGTAGCGGATAGTGGTGACGCTCCAATTATTGAAGTCGTATTTACCGCCCCAGGGGGCGGTGTTTGGCCAACCCGTAGTGTAAGGGCCGCGCCAATTGGTCTGGACCTGTGCCATCCAGTTGGCTGGCAAAGGAAACGTGCCCGCGCCGCACGGCGGGAAGACCGCGCTGGGGCAGGTACAGGGCGCGGGATTAATATTGCAGTCGTAGCCCAAGTCCGAATTTGAAGGCAAAGGTTTGCTGATGCCCGGGTCCCAGCCGCGGTTGACGTCAGGTGGGTAAAACCCCACGTCCAAGTTGTACATCTCCACGGCTTTTTGCAGTTGCCTCTGGTTTTCTAAAGCCGCCACTGCCCGCGCGCGTTCCCGGGCGTTGGTGATGCTGATGAGCACGACCGAACTGAGCAAAGCAATAATTGAGATCACGACTAACAGTTCGATAAGCGTAAAGCCCGTCACTTTATTTTTTTTGACAGGTTGTTTTTTGGTTTCGGCCATGGTTTTTTGCAAATGGCGCTTACGGTGTTATTATAATAAATTTTTTGGTAGAATGACATATATGCTAAAAATTCGGGTTGTTACTTTGGGAAAATTAAAAGAGCAGGCTTTCCGGGATCTGGAGATGGAATACTTAAAGCGCCTCTCCCCTTTTGCCAAATTAAAAATTGTGGAGCTGCCTGAAATTTCTTACCGCGGCAACGGCGACATTGACCGTGCCAAGCAGCAAGAGGCGGAAAAAATTATTAAGCAGCTGCCCGAAGGCGGCATTGTTATTCTGCTGGAAGAAAAGGGTACCTTGAGGAATTCCAAGGAGTTTGCCGCGTTTTTAGAACGCACTGGCGGGCTTGGCAAAGAACTGGTTTTTGTCATTGGCAGCGGGGTGGGCTTGCATGAGTCACTTAAGAGTTATAGCAACTATTCCATTTCCCTTTCGCCCCTGACCTTCACGCATAATTTTGCCCGGGTGTTGCTGGAAGAACAAATTTACCGCGCCTGCACGATTATTCGCGGCAAAGATTATCACAAGTAGCGCTTTGGAGCGTTTAACGTGAAAAATTTTGCTCCCCTATTTGGGGAGTTTTTATTGCTGCCATAAAACCCAGAATTATCCAGAGCAGCAGCTGGGTTTGCTGCAAGGTGTAAAAGTAGTGGTCAAACTGCATCAAAATAAGGAATGAAATGAATATTGAAGCAAGCAAGAAACTTTCCTGGCTGTGGGGCCGGCGAACAAGTGCCAGCAGGTGCTTTAGGAATATCCAGCAAAGAATAGCTGCCCCGACAATCCCGAGTTCTGCCGCGGCTAACAAAAAGTAATTATGAACAGGCTGAATTTGCCAGGGCTGTAGCTGGATCCAGGAGTATTGTTGCATGTGGAGCACACTCTCCCCTGCCCCAATCCCAATAATTGGATGGTTTTCGATTATTTTAAGGCCAACCCTGGCATAAAATATTCTTTCTAACGAAGCGCTGTCAGAAATAGTTGCTCTAGCCAGTAAAAATGGGCTAAATAAAGCCAAGGAGGCAAAAATACTAAGAAAAACTATAATTAAAGCTTGTTTTGCCGGCCAAATTAGCTGTTTTTGCCATAGCAGAAAGGCAAAATAAACAATAATCCCGGAAATGGCGGCTAAAATCGCCGCACGGGAGAAGGTTGTCGTTAATCCTATTATATTAAGAAAAATTGCTGTTCCGTAAAGAACCCTCTCGGTTTTCCCCTGGTTTTGATGGAATAAATATATCGCCATTAAAATACCCGTCACCAAAAAAGCGGAAAGCGGGTTTGGATGAGGAAAAGTGCCGTAACCGCGGACAAAAGCTAGGCCTGAAATAAAAATTTTGGCAAATCCGGTCTGGGTAGGACTAATAAGCTGCTCCCCTAGCTTATTTAAGCCGAGCGGGTGCTGGAGGATGAATTGGCCCGTAGCGATTACCGCTTGAATGGCCGATAAGACAACAAAAGCCTTTAAAAATATTAATTTTTGGCTCGTTTTGGTAAAAACAACCTTAAATGTTCCATATGCAACAAAACATTCCAAGAGTTTTACGGTAAAATATGGGTTTATTGGGTGCCCGCTTATAAATAACCAAATTTGGGTTGCAAAAACCCAGACAATTAGCCATTTTATGTCATAAATTGCCTTAAAAAAAGCGGATTTCTGGGTTAAAATTATAAGAGCTGCAAGACAAATTAGTAAAATATCGCTTAAATATAGGGAATATGAAGTAAAATCACTATATTGTCCGGTTATGTATGCAGAGGTATTGAAAAATACGTGTCTGATTGGGAAAAATAGGCTTAATAAAAACAAAAAACCAAAAAATTTAAGAAGCTTGTCTGATATAATAAAGCTTAAATATGAGGAATTTTTTAAATTTTGGCTGTACACAGATATAATTTGAATTTAAATAATTGACAATCAAATAAAATTGTGCTATAATATATAAAGTGCCATCATTGTAGCGATTTTCCTTATTTTATAGGTAGTTTAGCATAAAACCTGGGATTGTGTTATAATTTTTTAGCCAAATTGCAGCTTTTGGCCTTCGTAGCTCAATGGATCAGAGCAGATCCGTCCTAAGGATAAGATGGGGGTTCGATTCCCTCTAGGGACACCAGACGACTCCGGCGGGCGGGAGG
>JAGWQI010000091.1 GCA_028870105.1 Patescibacteria group bacterium | reverse complement strand
TTTTGCAACCGACTACCTTCGGTGGTACCCACAAAGGGCCAAAAGGTTGATTACAAAGCTGGCTAAATTGGACCCGGAATATAAAGATTTCATCACTGACGAATTAAAAAACAACACAGACCTTAACGGTTACCTGATCGCAGACATTTTAATAAAATTTGTTAACGAAGAACTACTACCAAATTATCCTTCAACTTAATTACTATGGCCAAAACAGATAAAACCAAGAAACCAGCCGGTTCCTATACTTCCGAAAACATTACCGTCCTGGAAGGGCTGGAACCCGTGCGCAAGCGCCCGGGCATGTACATTGGCAGTACCTCGGAGACCGGCCTGCACCATCTAATTTGGGAAATAGTGGACAACTCCGTGGACGAAGCCATGGCCGGCCATGCCACCAAAATCGGCGTGCTGATTCAAAAAGACGGGGGAGTCACCGTGGCCGACAACGGCCGCGGCATTCCCGTGGACATCCACAAGACCACCAAAAAATCCGCGCTGGAAACCGTAATGACGGTTTTGCACGCCGGCGGCAAATTTGGCGGCGACGCCAGCGGCTATAAGGTTTCGGGAGGGCTTCACGGCGTAGGCGCCGCGGTCACCAATGCGCTCTCCACAACCGTGGTCGTACAGGTTAAACGCGACGGGAAAATTTACGAACAAAAGTATAAAATTGGCAAACCACAAGGCGCAGTTAAAGCCGTGGGCAAAGTCGACAAGGACGATCCCGACCAAACCGGCACCATGACCACGTTTTATCCGGACCCGGGCATTTTCGAGACCACGGAATTCAAATTTAAAACCGTGCTGGAACACTTGCGCAGCCAGGCTTACTTAACCAAGGGCCTGCACTTTATTATTACCGACGAACGAGTCGGGCTGACTTACCAATATTATTTTGAAGGCGGACTAATTAGTTACATCAAGCAGCTCAACCGCAACAAAAAAACCAAAAGTGCCCCGATTTACATTAATAAAACGGCTGGTGACATAATGGTTGAGGCCGCCATTCAATACACTGACGATTACGACGAACGGATTTTGGCCTATGCCAACAATGAATACAACCCCGAAGGCGGCATGCACGTTACGGGTTTCCGCGCCGCGCTAACCAGATGTTTAAACAACTATGCCACCAAAAACGGCTACGTCAAAGAAAGCGAAAAGCTGACCGGCGAAGACATGCGCGAAGGCTTGGTGGCCATAATTTCGGTTAAGCTTCCAAATCCGCAATTCGAAGGCCAAACCAAAGCCAAATTAGGCAATCCCGAAGTGCGCACGGCGGTGGAAGCCGTGGTCGGCGAGGCCTTGGAATTTTATTTGGAAGAGCACCCCGGTGATGCCGGCAAGATTATTGAAAAAGTTGTCTTGGCCGCCAAAGCCAGGCTGGCCGCTCGCGCCGCTCGTGACAGCGTTATCCGCAAAGGAGTCCTCGAGGGTCTGGCGCTGCCCGGCAAACTGGCCGACTGCTCAGAATCCGACCCGGCCAAATGTGAATTGTACATTGTGGAGGGCGACAGCGCCGGTGGCAGCGCCAAACAGGGCCGCGACCGCCGCTTTCAGGCTATTTTGCCGCTGCGCGGCAAAATTTTAAACGTGGAACGCGCAAGACTGGATAAAATGTTATCCAGCCAGGAAATCAAAAATTTGGTAATTGCTTTTGGCACCGGCGTGGGTGATTTGTACGACATTTCCAAGCTGCGCTATCACCGGATTATTATTATGACCGATGCCGACGTAGACGGCGCGCACATCCGCACCTTGCTTTTAACTTTGTTTTACCGATACTTCCCGGACATTATCCGAGGCGGACATTTGTATATTGCCCAACCGCCGCTGTTCCAAGTCAAAGTCGGCAAAACGGCCGAGTACGCTTTTTCCGACGATGAGCGCGACAAAGTGCTAAAAAAATTAGTTGAGCAGGCCAAGGCTAATAAGAAAGGAAAGGCGAAAAAGGATGAAGCGGCAAGCGAAACCGAAGAAGAACAATCCACGGTGGAGGAGACCACGGCCGGCGCCATTGACGGCGTCAAATTTGCCATCCAGCGCTACAAAGGTTTGGGTGAAATGAACCCCGGGCAATTATGGGAAACCACTATGGACCCGCAAAATCGCGTCATGCTTAAAGTTAAAATAGAAGATGCCGAAAAAGTGTCGGAAATTTTCGAGGTGCTAATGGGCGACGAAGTCGCGCCAAGAAAGAGATTTATCACCACTCACGCCAAAGCGGTCAAGAACCTTGATATATAAAATATGCGCGCGGCAAAAATTATTGCGGCAATCGCAACTATTGTGTATCTCTATTTTGCTTTCCGGCCTCCGTTTAACCTTACACTTTTCGCCAAGATATTAGCAGACTTTAACCAAAGCATTCAGCCGATAATTGTGGCCATGGTTACGGTTTCTCTCACAGGCGCAGTGTTAAACGCCGGCTTTATTGTTTACCTAATAAAAAAAGATTTATCTGGGCAAAAAATCAAACATCTGCCAACAATCAGCTTGTCTTTGTTGATTCTACCGATGGTCTTAATGTATATTCTATTCGTAATTGGCGCCGGCAGGGTATACAATCTCGGGAATTGACACAAAAATAATTCTCCAGTACTATATACGCTAGCCAAGATAATTTATCGACTTTTTAATTTAGTAATTCTTAATTTAAGCTGATCACTTAGTAGCCAATAAATCACTCTATAACTAAATTTCTTATGTCCAAAAAATACCTGCTCACCCAAGATGGGCTTGCCAAACTAAACGACGAATTAAAGGAACTGGTCACCAAAAAGCGGCCGGACGTTATTGAACGCATTCGTGAGGCGGCCAGCCACGGCGATTTGTCCGAGAACGCCGACTATGCCCA
>JAGWQI010000022.1 GCA_028870105.1 Patescibacteria group bacterium | reverse complement strand
CACAGGCTGTCGAGCCCAAGACCAAGGCTGACCAGGAAAAAATGGGCATTGCTTTATCAAAACTGGCCGAAGAAGACCCGACTTTCCGCTTGTCGACCAATGAGGAAACCCAGCAGACCATTATTGGCGGTATGGGCGAACTTCACCTGGAAATTATAGTTGACCGCATGAAGCGCGAATTCAAAGTGGAAGCCAACGTCGGCAAACCGGAAGTTGCTTACAAGGAAACCATCAAAAAGATGGCCGAAGCCGAAAGCAAATACATCCGCCAGACCGGCGGCCGCGGACAATACGGCCACGTTTACCTGCGCGTCGAACCTCTCGAACGCGGCAAGGGTTACGAATTCGAAGACGCGATTGTCGGCGGTGTTATTCCTCGCGAATACATTAAGCCTATCGACAAAGGTATTCAGGAATCCGCCGCCAATGGCGTGATTGCCGGCTACCCGCTGGTAGACTTTAAAGCCACCGCGTTTGACGGTAGCTATCACGAAGTCGACTCCAGCGAAATGGCGTTCAAGATTGCCGCTTCCAAAGGTTTGCAAGATGCGGTTAAGAAAGCCGACCCGATAATCTTAGAGCCGATTATGAAAGTGGAAGTCACTACTCCCGAAGCCAACATGGGCGACGTCATTGGCGATTTGAATTCCAAGCGTGCGCAGATTAACGAGATGACTGACCGCCTGCACTTAAAGATTATTGACGCTTTTGTACCGCTGTCGGAAATGTTCGGCTACGCCACCACGCTGCGCTCAATGACCCAGGGCCAGGCCAGCTATACTATGGAATTTGACCATTACGCCGAAGTGCCAAATAACATTGCGCAAAAGATCATCGAATCCCGCCAAGGGATTAATGTGCGCAAGGGTATGTAGCCAGCTTTTAGCTTGTAGCTGGTAGCTTGTAGGAACTGAATTTAAAGGCTCAACCTCTGGTTGAGCCTTTAAAAATGGCATGAGCAGGGGATTGTAAAGGCAGGTGTTTGGGATTATAATCTAAAAGCTACAAGCTAAAACCTAACAGCTATTTTATGGCAAATCTGCAAGACATCATAAATCTGGCGAAGGCGGACGGAGGGAAATTTTTTGTAATGGATGAGAGCGGGGAGGCCCACTTAGTCATTATGAGCGTGGAAGACTACCAGCGGCTGCTTTTGGGAAAATTACAGCGGCAGGTTAAGCAGCAAGCCGAAGACGTGGAAAAAATCAACCGCGAGATTATTCGGGCCCAATTGCAGGAACAGCCGGCGGTGCCGACCAGTGTTCCTAAGGCCGCGAGCCAGCCGGCGGTGCCGCGGGTTGACTTGCGCGCCGAGGTCATTGATCCGAGTTTTGATTTTGAAGGCCCAAAAGTGGAGGTGGACGATATATGAAAAAATACCTTATTGTTGCCGCGATAGTTTTATTGGCTGCCGCGTGCAATAAGGCCATGGCTCCGCAGGCAGAAAATCCATCACAGTTTAATCAGCAGCCAACTGTAGCGCCGGATTCTGCGGCAGATTGGCAGACCTACCGCAACCTGGATTATGGTTTTGAATTTAAATATCCTTCGGATTTCGCTTTTACCCAGCCGACATACGGCGGTCTTAAGCAAGAAATTGTGCAGTTGCGGCCGGCTAAAAATTTTTATTCCGGCACAAATTATGTCGATTCGGCCTTCACGGTGAGCAATGATTACGTTTCTAAACCCGCCCAGTGTTTTTTGGATTCCGCGGGAAAAACTTTAACGTCTGTTGAGACTATTAATGGGACAAAATTTTATACGGGCGAGAATGTCGGTGCCGCCGCGGGGAATCTCTATAATTCCGTGATTTACCGAACTTTAAATAAAGATTGGTGCACCGAGATCACACTGACCGTCCATACTGGAAACATTGCCAACTATCCGGCCGGCAGCGTGACCGAAGTCGACCAGAACAAGCCCCTGGCTGTGCTCAGGCAAATGTTATCCACTTTTACCTTCAGTAGTCAGAATTGACAGAAATCGGGAAATTCTTTAAAATAGTTTGCAGCTAAATAATTAAATTGTTGCCCTGGATCACCTCGGTCTATCGGGGGAAAAAAGAGATCCCTTTGGCGCTTTTGCGGATCGATACGCAACGGCGCTTAGGGAATCTCGGGCAATTACTAGCTTGTGGGAAGTAGCTTATTAGCTTTTTAGGATTTTTCCTAAAAGCTACCGGCTACAAGCTACCAGCTAACCAAGAAAGGAACCCTGCACAATGGCAGAAGGAAAGTTTGACCGTTCAAAGCCGCACGTCAATGTCGGTACTATTGGTCACGTGGACCACGGCAAGACTACTTTGACCGCGGCCATTACCACCGTGTTGTCTAAGCAAGGCAAGGCCAAGGCCCGCGCCTACGACAGCATCGACAACGCGCCGGAAGAAAAGGCGCGCGGCATTACCATTAATACCGCTCACGTCGAGTATGAATCTGAGAAGCGCCACTACGCGCACGTCGACTGTCCCGGCCACGCTGATTATATTAAAAATATGATCACCGGCGCCGCGCAGATGGATGGCGCGATTTTGGTGGTGTCCGCCGCTGACGGCCCAATGCCGCAGACCCGCGAACACATTTTGTTGGCCCGCCAGGTGGGTGTGCCTTACATCGTTGTTTACATGAACAAGTGCGATATGGTTCAGGACAAAGAGCTGCTCGATTTGGTCGAGGAAGAGATTCGCGACCTCTTGAGCAAGTACGAATTTCCGGGCAAAGACACCCCGATTATTCGCGGTAGCGCCCTGAAGGCTTTAGAAGGCGACCCGGAATACGAAAAGACCATCATGGACCTGGTTAACACCTTGGACACTTACATTCCGGATCCCAAGCGTGAAACCGATAAGCCGTTCTTAATGCCGATTGAAGACATCTTCTCGATCGAAGGCCGCGGTACCGTGGTCACCGGCAGGATCGAACGCGGTGAGGTGAAGCTCAACGACGAAGTGGAAATCGTCGGGATTAAGCCGACCTCCAAGACCGTGATTACGGGTATTGAAATGTTCAACAAGCAGCTCGACAGCGGCATGGCCGGCGACAACGCCGGTATCCTGCTCCGCGGCACCAAAAAGGACGAAGTCGAGCGCGGCCAGGTGCTTTGCAAACCCGGCTCGATTAACCCGCACACCGAGTTTGAAGCCGAAGTTTACGTCTTGACTAAGGAAGAAGGCGGTCGCCATACCCCGTTCTTTAAGGGTTACAAGCCGCAGTTCTATGTCCGTACTACGGACGTGACCGGTGACGTGACTTTGCCGGAAGGCCAGGAAATGGTTATGCCTGGTGACACCGTCAAGCTCGTCATTAAGTTGATCACCCCGGTGGCGTTGGAAGAAAAAGGCAAGTTTGCCATTAGAGAAGGTGGCCATACGGTAGGAGCTGGTGTAGTCACCAAGATTATTAAATAATCTTTCGATTACATTTGCGACTTGCCCGCCGTAGCTTTAGCGAAGGCGGGAGGCGGCCATACCGTGGGCGCCGGTGTTGTGACAAAAATTATCAAGTAAGCTCGCAGCCTCTTAGCTTATTTTAGAGAAGCAAAAACTCCCCGAAAGGGGAGTTTTTGCTTTGTGGGGCCGGCATCGATGCGTCAGTGTCGCGTCCGCGCGTAAAAAAATAAAAATTGGATTATTTTATTCAGGCACTCTGGTTTAGGGAAGTGGGGGAGTCGCGCGGGATTTGCGGAAAACCATGTCTCTTAGGGAAGGCTGGTTACGAAAATACACTAAGCTGCTTTTGAAAGACTGGCCAAAAAGTTTATTAAATTTATGTGCGCGCCTATATTTTCTTATGTTTAAGCTATTTTTTATCCAATTGTTAAAAAATGCCGCCTGTGGGGCGGCAGGAACTTTGTTATAATAACTTCATATTATAACATTTTTTCTAAACTTTGTCAATAGTTACTTAAAATCCTTGACATTTTTTACCATCTCATATAAACTATTCCAAGTGCTATCAAGGCTTAATTCATAGCCCTTTTTTAAAGCACTCAAGAAACCTTAATTTTCCTTTACAGTTTGATGGACAAGGACGCGGCCAAGCCCAAAATTCGCATTAAGATTCGGGCTTACGATCATAAGCTGATCGACCAGAGTTCCAAACAGATTGTGGATACGGCCAAACGCACGGGAGCCAAAATTTCCGGCCCGGTGCCGCTACCCACGGAAAAGAGCAAATACACCGTATTGCGCTCGACTTTCGTGCACAAGGACAGCCGCGAACAGTTTGAAATGCGCGTCCATAAGCGCCTCATTGATATTCTGGACGCTACCTCCAAGACCATCGACTCCCTGACTAACTTGAATCTGCCGGCTGGCGTGGATGTGGAAATTAAGATGAGCTAATATTGCGGGGCGAGTGCGATTGGTTGAAAAAAAGTTAAATAATATTGGGAATTAGCTCTTGCCGGCCAAACCAGGCTTTCGGTCAACTGGCGAGAAAACGATTTACCTACAGGAATTTGCATCGGAATTTTCGATGCTGGTGCTTGCGGGCAAATCGGCCCGCATTTTTTATAAAAATGAACTTTCTCATTGGCCGGAAACTTAATATGACCCAGTACTTTGACGCCCAAAGCGGCGCGGTTTTGCCGGTGACCGTGATTAAGGCCGACCCGATGGTAGTGACGCAGATTAAGTCCGCCGAAGGCAAGGATAAGTATAACGCTGTCCAAGTCGGCGTAGGCAAAAAGAAGAAGGTATCTAAATCGCTTTTGGGCCACCTTAAGGATTTGGGTACTTTTTCCGTTTTAGCTGAATTTCGCGTGCCGGAAACCAAAGGGTTTGAGCGCGGCAAGAAGATTGATATTAGCGGCTTTCAGGTCGGCGAGATGGTTAACGCCATTGGCGTTTCGAAGGGCCGGGGTTTTGCCGGCGCGATTAAGCGCCATGGTTTTGCCGGTTTCCCGGCTAGCCACGGCCACAACAAGCCCCGCAGCGTAGGTAGTATTGGCCAACGGTTTCCGCAGCACACACGCCGCGGTTTGCGCATGGCCGGCCACATGGGCGCAGAGCAAGTGACGGTTAAAAATTTGCAGGTCGTGGAAGTTGACGCCAAGAGGAATTTAATCTCGGTCAAAGGCGCCCTGCCCGGACACCGCAACGCAATAGTAAAGTTGGTTTCTACCGGTAAAGTTAAGCCATTGGTCAGGGTGGAAGCGGTCAAGGAAGAGAAGAAAAAGAAGTAAAGAGTGAACAGCGAATAGGCAATAGTTAATAGAATTATTGGCTAACCGCTAATCATTACTCACTAGATTATGAAAGTCCCAGTTTACAATCAAAAAGCGGAGAGCGTCGGCGAGATTGAGTTGAACTCAAAGATTTTTGGTGTGAAGCCGTCCCAACATTTGCTGGCCGAGGCCGTGCGTGTGCAGCTGGCTAATGCCCGCCAGGGCACCAGCCACACGAAGACCCGCGCTGAAGTCCGAGGCGGCGGCAAAAAGCCGTGGAAGCAAAAAGGCACCGGCCGTGCCCGCGTAGGCTCCATCCGCAGCCCGATTTGGCGCCATGGCGGCGTTACCTTTGGTCCCCGCGCCGACCGCAACTGGGAACTGAAATTGAACAAGAAGGCCAAAACCAAGGCGTTGTTTATGTCACTTTCTGACAAAGCCGGTGGCAAGAGTCTGGTTGTCATTGACCAGATTGAACTCAGCCAGCCAAAGACCAAAGAATTTGCTAAAGTACTGTCGGCCTTTAAAGATTTGGGCAAGAAGCAGTTATTGGTGATGTCGAGGAAGGACGAAAAGTTGTTCCGCGCTTCGCGCAACCTGCCTTCCGTGACCCCGACGCTGGCCAGCAGCTTAAACGTTGTGGATGTGCTGAAAGCCGACGGTATGATGGTGCTCAAAGACGCGCTGGCTGTGATTGAGAAGACATATTTAAAAAGCAAGTAGGCCAATTTAGATTATCAGTTTACGAATTCATTCTATGGCGATTTTAAGCAAACAATCCGATAAGGAGCAGACCCAGACCCCGGCCGTTGCCGGCCATGGCCACACTGTGCCGATGGTCCTGTGGGGGCCGCGAGTTTCCGAAAAATCCGGACGGCTGACCGAAAGCGGCAAGTACGTGTTCAATGTTGCCAAAAGCGCCAACAAGGTTGAGATTAAAAAAGCGGTGGAGAAAGCCTATCATGTTAATGTCACGCAAGTGAACATTATTAACAATAAAGCTAAGGCCAGGAACTACGGCCGTGCCGTGGGGCACACTTCGCCGTTTAAGAAGGCTGTAATCACTTTAAAGAAAGGGCAGAAAATAGAGGGCGCGACGGAAACGATTTAATTAGCTTCGGAATTTTGTTTAAATAATTTTATGGCAGTCAAACTTTACAAACCAACTTCAGCCGGCAGACGTATCCATTCGGTTACGGATTATTCGGTTTTGCATAAAAAGCACAAGACTCCAAAGTCGCTTTTGATGAGCAAGGCGCGCCCGGCCGGCCGCAACAACAGCGGTAAGATCACCGTGCGGCACCAGGGCGGAGGTTTTCGGCGCAAAGTGCGGTTGGTGGATTTTTCTCGCGCTGACAAACAGAATATTCCAGCCAAAGTTTTGACCGTGGAATACGACCCAACCCGCACCGCGTTCATTTCATTGGTGGCTTACCAGGATGGCGACCGCCGGTACGTGTTAACGGCCGAGGGTATGAAGGTTGGCGACAAGCTGATGTATGGCGACAAGGCCGAGATCCATCCCGGCAACCGCCTGATGCTTAAGAATATCCCCGTTGGTTCGTTTGTCCACGATATTGAATTGATTCCGGGACAGGGTGGCAAAATTGCCCGCAGCGCCGGCGCTTACGCTATTTTACAGACTGTGGAAGCCGGTTACGCGCTTTTGAAAATGCCGAGCGGCGAAATTCGCCGCGTTAAGGAAACCGCTTTGGCTAGCGTTGGCCAATTGGCTAACGCCGATTGGATGAACGTGCGTATCGGCAAGGCCGGCAGAAGGCGCCTTATGGGCTGGAGGCCCAGCGTGCGCGGTAAGGTTATGAACCCGGTTGACCACCCGCACGGTGGCGGTGAAGGCGTAAACCCGATTGGGTTGAAATATCCCAAGACCCCGTGGGGCAAGCACGCTTTGGGCGTGAAGACGAGAAGCAAGAAGAAGTATTCCAACAAGATGATTGTGCAGAGGAGAGCTAAGTAACCAGTAACAAGAGGCAGAAGGCTAGTAATAAGACTTGTCTTAGGCCGCTTGTAAGTTGTCACTAATTTTATGTCTAGATCAGCTAAAAAAGGACCATACGTAGACCCCAGGGTATTGAAGAAAGTTTTGGCGGGTAAACCGGGCAAGGACCAGATTAAAACCTGGTCACGCGCCTGCGCCATTGCCCCGGAATTTGTCGGCTTTACTTTTTTGGTTCATAATGGCCGCACGCACGTGCCGGTATTTGTGACCGAGAATATGGTCGGCCATAAACTTGGTGAGTTTGCTTCAACTCGCAAATTCATCCGACATGGCGGTAAGATGGCTAAGGAACAGGAAGCCGCCGCCGCGGCCGCCGAAAAGGCCAAACTCGAAGCGGCCAAGGAACCGGCAAAAAAGTAGCATTAGGCACTAAGTAGTAAGCCGGGACAATACTTTCTATATACTTTTCAACATTATTTATGGCAAACGCCACCACGAAAACTGAATCGACAAAACTCGTCAAGGCTTCGGCTCGCGATCTTCGGATTGCCCCGCGAAAAATGCGCTTGGTGACAAATTTGCTTAAAGGCCTGAGCGTTAACGATGCCATGATCCAGCTGCAGTATCTAGAGAAAAAAGGCGCGCCGATGGTGGCTAAACTGCTGCAGTCGGCCGTGGCCAATGCCAAGAATAATTTTTCCATGGATCCCGACCACTTGTTTATTAAGAGCATTACCGCAGATATGGGCCGGGCCATGAAGCGTTACTTTCCGCGGGCCCGCGGCAGCGCCTTCGTAATTCGCCGCAAGATGACGCATGTAAACGTGGTGCTGGAAGAACGCAAGCAGGCCTCTAAGCGCAAGTTCAACTTATTTAAGAAGGAAACCCAGCCCGAAACCGCAAATGTTGACCAGCAGAAAGCCGTCAGCGCCAAACCGCCAAAGGAACTTGGACGCAAGAGCGAGGTGGTAAAATCCGAGGAGCAAGTAAAGTTGAACAAAGTCCAGAACAAGCGAAGGTTATTTAATCGGAAATCCGGCGAGTAAAAATAGCGAATAGCGAAAAGGGGATAGAATTATTCCCTAGTCGCTAAGCACTAATCACTAAAACATTATGGGTCATAAGATTAATCCCACATCATTCAGGCTTAAGATCACTGATACTTGGAAATCCAAGTGGTTTTCCAAGAATCATTACCGAAAGCTTTTGCAGGAAGACGTGCGCATCCGCGAGTATTTAGAGAAGCATTTAAAGAAGTCCGGATTGGTGCGCATTGACATTGAACGCAAGGGCGACGGCAGCATTGTCATAATCATTAAGACCACCAAACCTGGTTTGATTATTGGCAAGGGCGGCGCGGGCATTGAGGAACTCAGGAAAAAGGTTAAGCAGAAACTTGGTATTAAGACGGAACTGAAAGTTAACATTGAGGAAGTCCGCGATATTAACCTGCAGGCCCAGACCGTGGCTAACGGCATTGCCGAACAGTTGGAAAAGCGCGTGGCGTTCCGCAAACTTATGAAGCAAAGCCTGGAGCAAATTATGCAGGCTGGGGCTAAAGGGGCCAAGGTGGCCATTGGCGGCCGGCTTAACGGCGCGGACATTGCCCGCACCGAACATTTGGCTTCCGGCAAGATTCCGCTTCATACTTTAAGAGCCGACATTGACTTTGCCCGGTCTACGGCGTTTACCACTTACGGGACCGTTGGCGTAAAAGTTTGGATATATCGCGGTGACGTGTTCGAGGAGAAGAAAGTCGAAGCACGAAATCCGAAATCCGAAAAAATGCAAAATTTGAATTAGTAACTTTTCGAATTTCGAATTTAATTAATTTATGTTCATTCCTAAAAAACTTAAGCATCGCAAGCACCATCGCGGCCATACCAAAGGCCAAGCGGCTGCCGGCAACAGCATCGCTTTTGGGCAATATGCCTTAAAGGCGATTGAAAGTTCTTGGGTTACGGCCCGGCAGATCGAGGCGGCCCGGCGCGCCATGACTCGCTATGTCCAACGCGGCGGCAAAATTTGGATTCGCGTGTTTGCCGACAAGCCGGTTACGGTTCATGGCAACGAATCCCCGATGGGTGGCGGTAAAGGCGCGGTTGACCATTTTGTTTCGGTCGTAAAGAAAGGCAAAATCCTGTTTGAGATGGACGGCGTGACCAGGCAGCAAGCCCAGGAAGCCATGCGTTTGGCCAGCTATAAACTACCGGTTAAATCGAAGTTTTTAGAGAAGGAAAAGCAAGGATAACACGGCCACCGCCAGCTTGTAAGCTGGTTCGCCGGCAAGTTTGCGCACTAATTTTATGAAATTTAAGGAACTGACAACTAAACCCGAAGCCGAAGTTCGGCAACTACTGGCGGAGCTTAAGGCTCAGGCCCATGATTTGATGGTAAAGGCTAAGCTGAACCAGCTTAAGAATACCAACCAGATTCGGGCCGCCAAGAAAGATATCGCCAGAATTTTAACTTATTTACATAGTAAGTCGGCAAGCGGCAAATAAATACGCAAGCTAGTTGGCTTAAGCACTAATTGTTATGACATCATCCATTAAAAAACAGCAGCTAATCGGCACGGTCGTGTCGGATAAAATGGCCAAAACTTTGGTCGTACGCGTGGATTTGCGCAAGCGCCATTTTAAGTACCACAAGACCTTCAAGGTTTCCAAGCGGTTCAAGGCTCACGACGACACCGGCGAATATCACGTTGGCGATAAGGTTGTGATCGAGTCCTGCCGCCCGATCAGCAAAGACAAGAAATTTAAGGTTATCAGCAAAGCCTAAATTAGCAGTTAATCCACCAGCTAACTATTATGTTACAAGTACGTTCCTGGATCAAAATAGCAGACAACACCGGCGCGAAGATCGTCAACGTCTTTTCGGTGAACGGCAAGAATGGGAAGCGCTTTGCCCGCATTGGCGACATTGTGGCTGGTTCCGTCAAGCAAGTGGCGCCGAATTCTAGCTTAAAAAAAGGCGATAAGGTTTACGCGGTGGTAGTGCGATTGCGTAAGGAAATCCGCCGCAAAGACGGCAGCTATATTCGGTTCGATGAGAATGCCGGCGTGTTGGTGGACAAAGCTAGCGGCGAGCCCAAAGGCACGCGCATTTTTGGCCCCATCCCGCGCGAGATTCGCGAATTGGCCCTAGGCGAGTATGAAGACGGTTTTAAGAAGATTATTTCTTTAGCCCCCGAAGTGATTTAATTGAGGAAGTAAGGCAGTAGCCCCTGGCTTGTTAGGTTCAAACTTAAAAAAGCCACAAGTTAACAAGTTATTTTATGAACAAGCTTAAGATTAAAAAAGGCGACACGGTGAAAGTATTATCCGGTAAAGACCGCGGTAAGAGCGGCAAGGTTATTTCAGTCATGCCCGCACTTGGCAGGGCCGTGGTGGAAGGGTTGAATATGCGCACCCGCTTTGAACGCAGCCGGAACGCCGGAGAAAAGGGCAAAAAGGTTGAGTTTCCGGCCGCCATGCCTGTTTCCAAGCTGATGCTGGTTGATCCGAATTCCGGCCGCCCGAGTAGAGTTGGTTTTAAATTCTTAGAAAGCGGTAGTAAACAGCGGATCGCCAAGGCCAGTGATAAAGCAGTTTAATTATCCACGAGTTCACGAATAAACACTAATCACACTAAAGAAAGCTCGTGAAATTCGTGAGTTAGCGGACAAGTAAATATTTATGGAAAGATTACAGGAACAATATAATAGCAAGATCGCCCCGTCGCTGAAAAAGCAGTTTGGTTTTGGCAACGTTATGCAGATTCCTAAACTTACCAAAATTGTGGTTAATGTCGGCGTCGGCAAGTTTAAGGAAGACAAGAAGAAAATAGATGCTATAATTGCTGATATTGCCGTTATTACCGGTCAGGCCCCGGTTAAGACCGTAGCCCGCAAATCTATTTCCGGTTTTAAGGTCCGCGAAAACCAGGTTGTGGGGATAATGGTGACGCTGCGCGGTTTTAAGATGTACAGTTTTTTTGACAAGCTGGTTAACGTGGCTTTACCGCGCGTGCGCGACTTTCAGGGGTTATCGGCCAAGTTTGACGGCCGCGGCAATTATCACCTTGGTTTGCGCGAACAGCTGGTCTTCCCGGAGATTTCGGCCGCAGCTTTGGAAAACGTGTTCGGTATGGAGGTCTCGATTAATACTTCGGCCGGCAAAGACGATATCGCCAAGGAGTTATTAAAGCAGTTTAATTTCCCGTTTAAGAAATAATTTAGTGCGCAGTGTGTAGAGGTCAATTATCGACCTCTGCCCTTAGCCACTTAGCACATCACTTACAATGGCCACACAAGCTCAAATCGCCAAATCGAAGCGCAGCCTCAAAAAACCGAAGTTTGCTACCCGCGTCGTTCGCCGTTGCTGGAAGTGCGGGCGCAAAGCCGGTTACATGAGGGATTTTGACTTGTGTAGAATTTGTTTTAGAGAATTAGCGTCCCGTGGGGAGATCCCGGGAGTCGTAAAGGCCAGCTGGTAATTAATTTTGCTAAATTGATTTATGTTTACAGATCCAATCGCTGATATGCTAGTCCGCATTAAGAATGCCGCCGTGGCCCGCAAGGATGCCGCCGTTATTCCGTATTCCAAATTCAAAGCCAGTCTGGCGCATTTGCTGGAACGGGAGGGTTTCGTAGGCAGCGTCTCGGAAGTCCCGGGGAAATTCAAAAGTCTGCAGGTTAGCTTAAAATACGACAAGCAGGGTCAGCCGGTGATCTCGGGCATTAAACGTGTTAGCCGGCCGGGACAAAGGATTTATTTGCCGGCCGACAAGTTGCCGCGAACCAATAGTGGTTTAGGCCTGACAGTAATTTCGACTTCCAAAGGCCTGCTGTCGGATAAAGAAGCCCGGAAGAGCAAGGTTGGCGGGGAAGTAGTGTGCCAGGTGTGGTAATTAATTGAGACAGTAGCTGGTAGTTTCTTAGCTTATGGGGGGGTGAGGCTAAAAAGCTACAAGCTAACAGTTATTATTTTTATGTCGAGAGTCGGTAAAAAACCAGTAGTCATTCCTGCGGGAGTGAAAGTTGAGCAAAAAGCCGGAACTTTGACCGTGACCGGTCCAAAAGGCATTTTAACTTTGGCCGTACATCCGAAAGTTTCGTTAACTGTGTCGGAAAAGGAAGTCTTGGTGGATGTTTCCGGCAAGAACGATAAGCGCGAACGCGCCTTGTGGGGTTTATTTCGCGCGCTGATCCAGAATATGGTAGACGGAGTGGTTAAGGGCTATGAAAAGAAACTGGAAGTTATTGGGGTTGGCTTTAAGGTTGCAGCGCAGCCGGGCAAACTGGTAATGTCACTGGGTTTTTCTCACCCCGTAGAGGTCGAAGTGCCTAAGGATCTGCAAGTGGCTGTTGATAAGAATACGATTACTATTTCCGGCGCTGACAAGCAAAAAGTCGGCCAGTTCGCGGCTAACGTGCGCGAGCTGAAGAAGCCTGAGCCGTATAAAGGCAAAGGTATTAAGTATGAAGGCGAGGTCGTGCGCCGCAAAGCCGGCAAAGTGGTTAAGGTGGTCGGAGGCGGGAAATAATTAGGACAGTAGCCAGTAGTTTCTTAGTAAAAGCTACAAGTTACATTTATGAACCAGAGCAAGCAAAAAAGAATCAAACGAGTTATCCGCCACGCCCGCGTGCGTTCGGTTGTCAGCGGTACGGCTCAGCGGCCGCGTTTGTCGGTATTCCGCGCAAACCGTCATATTTACGCCCAGCTGATTGATGACGGTTCCGGCAAGACTTTAGCCGCCGCATCCACTCAAGAGTTTAAAGCCGCGAAAGGCAAAAAAACTGATTTGGCCGGTGAAGTCGGCAAAGCCTTGGCTAAAAAAGCGGCACAGCAGAACATTAAGCGAGTCGTGTTTGACCGCGGCGGCTTTGCCTACCATGGTCGGCTCAAGGCTTTGGCCGATGGCGCCAGGCAGGGTGGCTTAGAGTTTTAATAATCAATTTTTTATTTTATGGCATTCGAACGAAGACGCAGACAATCAAATAGAGAAGGCGATCGTGAACGCAGTGAGTTCGACCAAAAGGTCGTGGAAGTTAGCCGTGTGACCCGCGTGGTCGCCGGCGGCAAACGTATGCGTTTTCGCGCGCTGGTTGTGATTGGCGATCATAAGGGTAAGGTCGGTATGGGCCTTAAAAAAGGCGCTGACGTTTCCGAAAGCGTTAATAAGGCCGTCAACGCGGCCAAAAAGAACATGATTACCTTGCCGCTTGTTAGCGAGACTATTCCCCACGAGCTGCGCGTGAAATATAAGTCTTCCAGCTTAATGCTCAAGCCGGCTAAACCTGGTACTGGCGTGATTGCTGGCGGCGCGGTTCGCAGTGTCATGGAACTGGCCGGCGTTAAGAACGTGGTCAGCAAAATGCTTGGCAGTAATAATAAGGTTAATAATGTTAAGGCCGTGTTTGCCGCTTTCGTTAAAATGAAGAGTAAAGCCGAATTGGCGCAGATGCGCAAATAGTTTCTACTAAGTACTAATCAGTACGAAAAGTACTAAAACGATAATGATAGTTTAGTATAATTAGCACCCTTTCGTATTTAGTAGAAAAATTTATTTGATAAATTTATGATCAAGCTTCACCAACTCAAAAAACATCCCAAGTCAGTCCGTCGGCGCAAGGTCGTCGGCCGTGGTTTAGGCAGCGGTCATGGCACTTATGCCACCCGCGGTAACAAGGGCCAAACCAAGCGCACCGGCCACAGCAAGATGCCGGCTCGGTTTGAAGGCGGCCGGCAACCGTTGATCCGCCAACTTCCAAAGCTGCGTGGTTTTAAATCGCTTAACGTTAAGCCGGTGGCGGTATCCTTGTCGAAATTGTCAATATTCGAGGACGGCGCGACCGTAGATTTAGCGGCTTTAAAAGGCAAGGGGCTCGTTGATATTAGTGTCGTCAAGGTCAAAATTCTTGGCGGCGAGACTAAAAAGAAGCTCAACATCAAATTGCCCATCTCGGCTTCCGCCAAAGCCGTCATTGAACAGAACGGCGGCCAAGTGTTATAATCAAGTGACCAATGCTCAGTGATCAGTATCCAGTACTGACCACTAGCCACTGCCCACTCTCCAATGAACAATTTAGCGTTAATTTGGAAAACTAAAGACCTGCGCAATAAGATCCTTATTGTGCTAGGTCTTTTGCTTTTAACTCGCGTGTTGGCGCATGTGCCGATTCCGGGCATTGACGCCAGCCGGCTTAAGAGCTTTTTCCAACAAAGTCAGTTTTTTAATTTGTTGGATATTTTTTCCGGCGGCGGTTTGTCTTATTTTTCCGTGGCCATGCTCGGTATCGGCCCTTATATTACCGCTTCCATCGTCATGCAGCTGTTGACTATTGTTATTCCGTCTTTGGCAGAGATGCAAAAGGAGGGTGGCGAGGCCGGTCGGGCGCAGATCAACCAGTATACCCGTTACATGACCATTGCTTTAACCCCGCTACAGGCATTTGGCACCATCCGTCTGTTGCAGCAGGGCAGCAGCTTAAGCGGCGGCACCCAGTTGCTTGGCGCGTTTACGCCGTTTCAATGGTTTTTAACGTTGCTTTCGGTGACCGCGGGCACAATCTTAGTGATGTGGCTGGGCGAAATTATGTCGGAATTTGACGTTGGTAACGGCGCCTCGTTAATTATTTTTGCCGGCATTGTTGCGCGCCTGCCTTCCAGCTTAGGTTTTGTGCAGCAGTGGTACGATCCCAGCAAACTGCCAACTATTATTGGTTTTTTACTCGTGGTTTTGGCGGTGATTGCCGGTGTGGTTTTGGTGACCGAGGCCCAGCGCAACGTACCGATCGCATACGCCAAGCGGGTGCGCGGCAATAAGCTGTTCGGCGGCATTAATACCCACTTGCCGCTGCGTTTGAACCAGGCGGGCGTGATCCCGATTATTTTTGCCATTTCGGTTATGATGTTCCCGGCCCTAATTGCCCAATTTTTTGTCGGCGGCCG
>JAGWQI010000021.1 GCA_028870105.1 Patescibacteria group bacterium | reverse complement strand
TAATTTGGGTAATGTTACCATCGGCATCGTACACGTAAGCCAAATCCTGGAGACTGTTAACAGCGGGGCCATTGTAAAGATTATAAATTTCCGTGGGGGTCAACGCCCGGCTGAATACCGCGACATCGTCTAAACACCCAGTATAGCCAGGAGTTAAGTTAGAAGCCTTGCCCATTAATAGGTCAGTGCCTCCGTGTTGCATATAACCGCTAAAGTTAACTCCGCCGCCTGTATTCTCCGCACCGTCAACATAAATGTAAGCTTTGGAGCCATCACCCACGACCACCGCATTGTGCCAGTTGTTATCATACCAAGTATTTATAGTACTCACGCCGACAAGGCTGTTGCCGGAGTTATCCCAGGCTTCAAAACGAACGTGGTTCGCCGAGTCATTAAAGACCGCGTATTCGTAATTACCAGGTCCATATTTGGCCAAAAAGAAGCCTCGATACGAAGTATTGGGATTAGCTTTAAACCAGAAGGCAATGGAAAAGGTGTTGTTGGTAAAGCTAAAGCCGCTTGGGTTACCAAGATCTATTTGGCTGGAACCGACTGCGCCAATAAAAAACCTCCCCGCCTGGGGAGGTTTTAAATTACTTGGCTTTAAGTGCCTTGTGCTTACGAAACCGCGGCATACTATCGAGACGCTTGCGGATGTAATACAACTTGGCTTTACTGACCACGGCCGGCTTAATCACTTCCAACTTAACAATGTTCGGCGAATGGATGGGGAAAATTCTTTCCACACCCACGCCGTAGGAAATCTTGCGGACAGTGAAAGTCCCGTTAACGCCGCGGCCGCCCTTTTTGGCGATCACCAAACCCTCGAACATCTGCACGCGCTCTTTGCCGCTTTCCTTAATGCGCTGGTGCACTTTCACGGTATAGCCGGGCTTGAAATCGGGTAAAGTTTTAACCTGGACATCGGAAATATGTTTGACAATGGGCATATGGTACTAAGTAGTCTGTATCAGGTATTAAGGATTTTAGGTACCGCAGCCGTGCTTGGTACTTAACACTTGCCACTTGATACGGTTAATTTACAGTTGATGAATAATTTTTGACCCCAGCAGTCGCAAAACCTTCTTTAGGTCGTCTGCCAGCTCGCTTTCCGCCTCAATCCACGTGCCATTTGGCAAGCGGACCTCAATCTTTTTAGCATGCAAGAATTGGCGACGCAGCCCCCCCAGCTGGGCTTTCTTGCCCCCGTAAAGTCCGTCACCCATGAGCGGATGACCTATGGAGGCCAAGTGCACGCGGATCTGGTGTGTTCTGCCTGTATGCAATTTTACCAGAATTAGGGTGTAATTGTCAACGCCCCCGGCATCCCGCAAATTTTCCAAGACCCGGTACTCTGTAGCCGCGGGCTTCGGCTCGACCGGATTTTTGGTTGTCTGCTTGCGAAAATCCGTCCGGCTTTTTCCAATCGGAGTGTCAATTAACCCGTGGGGTTTCTCCATTCGGCCCTGAACTAAGGCAACGTATTCTTTCTTAATTTTACGCTCGGCAAAGGCGTTCTTTAAAAACTCGTACATCTCCCCTGTCCTGGCCACCAGCATCACCCCGCTGGTGTCCTTGTCGAGTCGATGCACAATGCCCGGCCGGTGTTCCTCGCCGACTACGTAAATATCTTTAAAATGGTAGAGCAGGGCGCTGGCCAGCGTCTCCCCCTTAAACCCGGCCCCCGGATGGACTGTGAGCCCGGCGGGCTTGTCGATAATAATTAGACCGTGATTGTTATACAAAACCTTCAGCGGGATATTTGCCGGCTTTAATTCTTCCTGCTTCCTGTTGCCTGTTGCCTCATATCTGACTTTGTCGTTCTGCCTAACCGCAAATTTGCTCTCGGCAACTGTTTCCCCGTTGACTTCCACCAGCCCGCTTTCAATGTCGCGCTGAATCTGGCTGCGGGAAATTTCCGGCAGCTGTTCGGCAAGGAACTTATCCAGCCTGGTTTTTAAATCTTCAACTACAAAATCATTTTCTAACATAAATAAATAGCCAATAAGCAATATTTAAACCAACTAATGTCCATAACGTGACCAATACAGTTACATGCACCTGTCTTGGCGAAACATTTATCCCAAAAAATCTTTTCAAATAATGATCGAGAAAAGTTTGCATCTCATAACTGGGATTAAGTTTTTTTCTAAAATAACACTCCCATTTAGCTAAAAAACAAAAATCCAAGATAGAATTCTCCAAGACCGAAACAGTCAAAACGGTAATATAAATTATATATAAAGATTTATAAGGCCAAAAAAAGACCAACACAATTCCAGCCATTACGTGCAGACAGAAAACCAAATCCGCCATAAATCGATAAAAAATACGCTGAGGTAGTGTCATTTTATTTTTGCAACAAATCCGGCCGACGCTTTTTAGTTCGCTTTAAGGCTTCCTCGTGCCGCCATTCATTTATTTTCTTGTGATGTCCGGTCAATAAAACTTTCGGCACCCTCATTGCCTTCACCCTTTTGCCTTTTGCCTTCACCCTAAGTACCTCCGGTTTCGTGTACTGTGGATACTCCAGCAGATTCTCCGAAAACGATTCCTTGTCGACTGATTCGTCTTTGCCTAAAACGCCGGGACGAAGTCGCATAACCGCCTCGCTAATAACGAGGGCCGGCAATTCGCCGCCCATGAGCACAAAATCGCCAATTGACAACTCTTCGTCCACAAACTGCCTGACGCGTTCGTCAAAGCCCTCATAACGCCCGGCAACAAAAACCAATTCGTCATATTTCGCCAAGCGCCCCGCATCACTCTGCTGAAATTGTTTACCCTGCGGCGTCAGTAAAACCACCCTCTGTTTCCCTCTGTTTGCTGTTCGCTGTTTACTAATAGCTTTATAAAGCACATCTGACCGCAGCACCATGCCCACGCCGCCGCCGTACGGCCGGTCGTCGACCACTTGCCGCTGCCCCAAGCCAAAACCGCGCAAATTAACCGCTTGAAGCTTAAGCAATTTCAACTTAATCGCCCGTTTGACAATGCCAAAAGACTCCACGAAATCTGTAATGAATCCCGGGAAAAGTGTAATGATTTTTATGGAAAGTTTCTTACTCATCTCAATTAATTTAGCTGCGGACCAACCCGGTTAACTGACACCATTCTATCAAAATAACCCCACCCTTGCGAGTGGGGTTATTTTATTTTGAACTTTAGAGTTTGAACTCGTCAATCGAGTTGGCGTCATCCTGCGCACCCATGCCGCCCTGGCGGTCCATGTTGCCTTCACGGCGCGGACCCCGATGCGAGCCTTCCGGCTCGTAAATCTTCAGGTTAACGCGAGCCTTGTGCTTGGCGCCAACCACGCGCAGCAAAGTGCGAATGGCTTTCGCGGTCTGGCCCATGCGGCCAATAACCTGGCCCATATCTTCCGGGCTCAAGTGCAAGGTAATCAGCACGCCCATTTCGTCGACAACACGCTCGGTTTTTACATCGTCAGGATGGTCAACCAAGGCCTTCACGACGAATTCCACGAACTGCTGGTCTTGTTCCATAAATCTGTGTCTTCCGATAGCGAAACTCTGTGGCTTCGACCTTTACATAAGCGACTGCTATCTTGCGCTAAGTATAAATAATCTAAATTATGGTGTCAATAAGGCGGCAAGCGCAACAAGACGCCCCAAATAATATCAGGCGGCCAAAATTTTGGCCGCCTGATATTTAAATTTATATTTACGCTGCCGGAGTTTCCACTGGCGCCTCTTGCGCCGCTGGCTGCTCTGCCGCGGCGGCTTCCAATGGGGCAGCGGGAGCGGCGGGCTTTGTCTCCACAACCGGCTCCACCGGTTTCTTTGGTACGCTGAAGGCCTTAACTTTTTTGGCCTCAAGCAAATTTTTGCCAACTAACAAATTATGCACGGTCGGGCTAATTTCCACGCGCTGGCCGAGCCAGTACTTTAAGCGTTCTTCTTTGGCCTGAAAAGCTTTGGTTCGCGGATTATAGCTGCCCAAAACTTCCACAAACTTCTTTTTGGCCGAGGCGGTCTTTTCCGCAATGACTAAACGGAAGTCGGCCGCGTTTTTCTTACCGGTACGTTGTAATCTTATAATAAGCATTTGTTCAAAATCTCAAATAATTGAATAGTTCACCGTCCGACAAAGCCCGTAAGCAGCAAACTTCGGGGCTGGAATAGTTATCGGCCGACAAATGAGCGTGGTGACATAATACCACAACCTGCGCAATTGGTCAATAATCCCTGCTTACTTTGCGTACAACGCGGCCTGATCAAGCTTAATGGACAAAAGCTTGCTCACGCCGTCATCGCCCATAGTAACGCCGTAAAGCATGGTCGATTGCGCCATGGTCTCACGATTATGCGTAATGGTAATGAATTGGGTCTGATGCGCCAGCGTGCCCAAAATCTGGCCGAACCGGATGGTATTAGCCTCGTCCAGTGCCGCGTCAACCTCATCGAGCACCACGAATGGCGAGGGAAAACAAGAAAGCAAGCTGCAGAGCAACGCAATGGAAGTCAACGCTCGCTCGCCGCCGCTTAAAGCCTGGATTGAAGACAGCTTCTTGCCAGGCGGCGTGGCCTTGATATCTATGCCAATAATATTGCTGGCTGGCTGGCTGTACTTTTTTAAAAGCTTTTCTTCCGGTCGCAGCTGCTCACCTGCCGGCTCCTCAACGTCGGCATCGGGATTTTCCGCGGCAATCTCTTCCACATCCTTTTCGTCGGCCTTTAATGCGCTTAAATAGGCGCGGCCGCCATTAAACAGCAGCCGGAAATAAAATTCAAATTTTTCGTTAACTTTATGGAACGACTCGTCAAACTTCGATTTAATGTGGCCATCCAGTTCGTCCATAATGTTCTTTAAATCCCCCATGCTCTTTTTTAAATCCTCAACTTGGCCGCTAAGATTGCCGTAGCGCGCTTCGGTCTCTTGGTATTCTTTTAGCGTTAATTCATCCATGCCGCCGATCATCTCTAACTGGTTTTTTAGGCGCACAATTTTTTCATCCAGTCCCGGCTCGATACTGCTCACTTGGTGCCGACCCAAACCATCGGCCTCCTCCGAGCCCAAAATGCGCCGCACTTCTTCCAATAAAACCTGCATCTGGGTGTCAGCTTTGGCCTTTTCCACGCTGTCGCGGCTTTCTTGATCTTTTAACTTTGAAAGCTCGTCTTGCTTAAGCCTAAAGGCGCCTTCTGCCTCGCGGATCTCGCGGCGCAACTGCTCTTCTTGCAAAAAATGCGCTTTTAACGCTTGCTCAAAATGCGCAATTTCCGCGGACTGCGCGTCTAAATCTTTTTTAACCCGTTCCTCCTCGACAATCAAGCCCTTCACGAACTCGTCGAACGAATGGCTCTGGGCTTTTTTTAATTCCAAATCCAAATGCAGCCTCTCTTGTTCTAATTGCGCCAAGTGCTTGGCCAAGAATTCCGCGTTAATTTTGGCCGATGACATTTCCAATTCCGCTTTGCGCACGACCTCGCTAAGGTTGTCCTTCTGCGACAACACCTGCTGTAAATCGTGCTGGAACGCCTCCAGCGCCGCCTGCGGATCTTTCACAATACCCTTAACCGTCTGCTTAAATTTTCCCAAGCTCTGCTTTAGGAACTCCGCCTGGGTTTTGGCCGCCGCCATATCGGTGGCGGCGTCTAATCCGGCGTAAAAACGCTCGAACGACTCCTCTAAAGACCTCATTTCCAAATCAAACAGCGCCCAGTCAATCTGCGCCGGGTTCTTGGTGTGAGTGTAAAGCTGATTAAGTTTTTGGGTCAACGCCTGCAACTTCTGGTTTTCCTCGGCCAAATGCGTTGCCAATTCCGCCTGTCGGGCCTGAGCGGCCCGCAGCTTGTCCGCGGTTTCCGCAACGGCCTGCTGCTTTTGATGCAGTTCGACCTGCAAGGTCTTTGGATCGCCGGAGGCGGCCTTTTGGCTTTGCATCTTGCCGCGGACCACGCTGAGGTCTTCCAATAATTTATTCTTTTTATCCTGCAATTGGCGAAGCTGCTCCTGGATGCGGCGATATTCAGCGTTATTGTTATGATTAGCCTCCAGCTCTTCCAAGTGCCTACGACGCGACGCCAAATCTTGCTCGAGCGCGTGGCGCTGCTCCTGCAGCTTAGCCAACTTGCCGCCAATGTCGTCCAGAACGCCTTTTAAATTGCCATAAGTAAAGGCAAAAAACTGCCTCTGGTAAGATTTTAGCTCCGTTTCAAGTTCGGCCCGCGCCTCCATTTTTTTCGCCTGGCGGCGCAGGCTTTTAAGCCGCGGTTCAATCTCCTTAATCAAATCTTCAGCGCGCATTAAGTTATTGGCCGTCTGTTCCAACCGGCGCAAGGTACGGTCCCGCTTAATGTAATAATTCTTCACCCCGCTAGCCTCATCCACCAAATCTTTCACCCCCGCCGGGCCCTGCAGCACGATTTGGTCAATCGTACCCTGGCCAATCACGGTATAGCGGGACGTGCCAATATTACTGCGCAAAACCAGATCAATAATGTCGAGCAGGCGCACGCGGTTGCCGTTCAGCAAATATTCACTCTCGCCGCTGCGGTCAATACGCCGGCCAATACAAACCTCAGCCGCGTCCACGGGGATATGGTGGTCGCGATTGTCAAAAGTGGCAAAGACTTCACAAAAACCCAAGCGCGTCTTTTTGTCACTGCCGGCAAAAATCACGTCGTCGCTTTTCTTGCCGCGAATCATCTTAGCGCTCTGCTCACCCAAAACCCAACGTAAAGCGTCGGCTAAATTACTCTTACCGCTGCCGTTGGGGCCAACCACGGCAATAATCCCCTGGGAAAATTCCAGGACGCTTTTTTGCGCGAACGATTTGAACCCGTGAATTTCTAAGCGTTTTAAATACATGAATAAAAAATTCGACTATCTAGGCGCGAAATCCAAAACAATATAGAAATCCTTAAATTCAAAATTTTAAAAGTTTATTTAAAATTTTTGTTTTAAATTTCAATATCGGGATTTCAATTTTAAAAAGAATTCTTTTTCAGCGCGTCTTCGGCGGCAGCCAGCTCGGCCTCCTGCTTGCTGGGCCCCTGCCCGCGTCCAACCTCGACCGTACCAACGTAGGCGCCAACCACAAACATTTTATTGTGATCCGGACCGGACTCGGAAACTACGCCGTAAGTCGGGGTAATGCCCCGTTTTTCCTGGACTAACTCCTGCAATTTGCTTTTAGCGTCAACGTACTTCTCGCCTGCGATAATCTTAGGCAACTCCACCAAAACCTCCCGAGCAATAAAATTCGTGGTCTGCTGATAGCCGCCGTCCAAATACATCGCGCCAATAACCGCCTCAATGCAGTTGGCCAAGATCACCTGCCGAGCCCGGCCGGTATCCTTGGCTTCCCCGCGGGACATTAACAAAAATTTTTCCAAACCCAATCGCTTGGCGATATCGGAAAGCATCTTATAGTTCACCAACGCCGAGCGAAAGTTGGTGAGCTCCCCTTCCGGGTGGTCATAATTGCGGTAAAGGTATTCCGTCGCCGCCAATTCCAGCACGGCGTCGCCTAAAAATTCCAGCCGTTCGTTATGAGGCAAACCAAACCCGCGGTTTTCGTTAAGATAAGACCGATGGGTAAACGCCGATAAGTATAAATCAGGGTTTTGAATTTTTACCCCAAGCAATTGTTCTAACTCGTCTTTATTCAAACTGGGCATTTTGCTTTGTTTACGGCAAAACGCAAAGATCAAAACGGAAAATGACAATTAAAAACGCAAAATTTATTTTACATTTTGGACTGCCATTTTGGCCTTTGATATTTACATTGCTCTAAGGTGAGGTAACTGTAAACTTTAGTTCCGTCACTCTTAATAATTTTCTGGTGGGCGATGAAGGGATCGAACCTTCGGCCTACTCTACGTCAAAGAGTCGCTCTACCACTGAGCTAATCGCCCAAAAAATAACGAGCCTTACTTACGACATGGGGGCCGGACTCGGCTGGATCAGCTCCGCCGCCTGGCCCTCACCGCTTTTTAGCGGCTTAATCTTTTCCCCAAAAAACAGCAGCAAGGCGACATTTAAAAACGCGTTCAGTCCGCCAAGCAACAGCCACAAAAGCAACCCGGTCAGGAATTTAATTATAGTAAAAATCCAGTGAATGTGCAACGCGCCGCCGGCTCGCAGGTCAAGCAAAATAATTTGCGCCAATAGCTTCACCAACCCCAACACCCCAACCCCGACGCCAAAACAAAACAAATAAATGACGGCCAAAATCGAGGTCAATCCCAAAATTTGCGCCCAGTGGGCCACAAAAAAATCCGTGGCCGCGTCCACGGCCCGGCCAAGCGGCAGACGTAACACTACCACAAACATCGTAATAAAAATATTTAGACAGGAAATTGTAAACGCCAAAACCAAAAAAACCATCAGGCCCAAGACCCATAACATTCCTTGCAACTGCGGGTCAGCCACCCACAACGGAGCCAACAAGACCGCCAAGACAAAAAACATCAGCAGGGAAGTCAGCAGGCTAATCACGATTACCGGCCACAGCAACCGCCAGCTACTGGACACCTGGCGACGCCAGCCGTCATAGCGCTTTTCAATCGCCGCCTGCCCGAGCAACAACAGCATCACGCGTGACCAATTCGTCAGTATTAAGCTAAGCGCCGCCACCCATAAAACCGACAGGCAAAATAAGGCCAACCGGCCGGGGTGATCTTGGAAATAGCCCAGCAATTCCAGGGAGTTGGCGGTGCGGATACTTTGTCCGGAAAGCAGCCCGGAAAACCGCAGAAAATTGATATTAAACGTGCCAATTACAAACAAGCCAAACACCCACAACGCCACGTGGCGCTTGGTGATGTGGTAAGCGCGCCTTAGAATGTCAGAATACGAAAACATAAGCTTGCCAACAAGAGCAAAAACAACTAAGTCTTCCTGTTCCGCGGTGTTGTCGCACCAGCCATTTTAAGCCGCTGGCGCTGCCGCTACGTCTGCAAATTCCGCCGTTTGCTTTTTTTCAGCCGGAATCAAATCCTTAACAATTTCGTTAAACGCGTCCTGCTCCAAAGTCTCTTCTTTTATCAACCGCGCGGCAATAGTATTTAGGACTTCTCGATGCTTAGTCAGCACGTCAGTGGCGACTTTTAAGCCCTGGTGCATGATTTTAGACACCTCGACGTCGATCTTTTTGGCAACCTCTTCGCTGTAGTTCTTGGCTTCCGAAATCTCCCGGCCCAAAAAGACCATCTCGTGTTGTTCGCCAAAAACAATCGGCCCAAGCTCCTCGCTCATGCCGTAAGCCGTCACCAAGCGCCGCGCCATGTTGGTCGCGACCTTCAAATCGTTGGAAGCACCCGTGGTCAGCTCTTTAAAAACCAATTTTTCCGCGGCATAACCGCCCAGAAGCGCGGCGATCTCGTCCAAAAAGCTCTGCTTGGTATGCAAATGTTTATCTTCAACCGGTAATTTCATGGTATAACCGGCAGCCCGGCCGCGAGAAATTATGGAAACCTTATGCACCGGATCGGAATACGGCAACACCGAACCTATCAAAGCGTGACCGCCTTCATGGTAAGCCGTGACCTCTTTTTCTTTAGGCGAAAGAATATGACTCTTGCGTTGCGGCCCGAGCATGACCTTCTCAATTGATTCCTTAAGTTCCATTTCGCCGATTTCTTTTTTGTTCAACCGTGCCGTTAAAATCGCGGCCTCGTTGATCAAGTTGGCCAAATCCGCCCCGCTAAAACCCGGCGTCCGTTCGGCAATAACCCGCAAATTTACTCCCGCCGCCAGCGGCTTATTTTTAGCGTGAACCCTTAAAATCTCCTCACGATCCTTAATGTCCGGCAAGTCCAAAATTACCTGGCGGTCAAACCGGCCTGGCCGAAGCAGCGCCGGATCCAGCACGTCGGGCCGGTTGGTAGCGGCCATAACAATCACGTTAGTGTCCGTTTCAAAGCCGTCCATCTCCACTAAAATCTGGTTTAAAGTCTGTTCGCGCTCATCGTGCCCGCCGCCGAGGCCCGCGCCGCGCTGGCGGCCGACCGCGTCAATCTCGTCAATAAAAATAATGCAGGGCGCGTTGCGCTTGGCTTTCTTGAACAAGTCGCGAACCCTCGCAGCGCCGACGCCCACGAACATTTCCACAAATTCACTGCCGCTAATATGGAAAAACGGCACATTAGCCTCGCCGGCCACGGCCCGGCTCAATAAAGTCTTGCCCACCCCGGGACTGCCAAGCAACAACACACCCTTGGGGATCTTGGCGCCCAAAGCCAAAAATTTTTGCGGATAACGCAAAAATTCCACAATTTCCTTGAGTTCTTCTTTAGCCTCCTTGGCGCCGGCCACGTCGACAAACTTCACGCGATTCTTGCGCTCATCACTCAAGCGCACGCCGCTCTGGCCAAACGACAGCGCGCGGTTATTACTGCCCTGAACTTGGCGCATCAAAAAATACACGAATAATGAAACCAGCAAAAACGGAATCAAAAACGGCAGCACCGCATTGGCTAAGTTAGCGGCAAAACTGGCGGACTTATACTCAATCTTCACGGCCCGGATCTTTTCGGTCGACACGCCGCTGTCCTTCAACAGTTCAACAATGTTGTCGTTCGCGCCTAACTGGGCCTGTTGCAAAGTACTGCCATCCTTTAATTTGGCCTGTACGGCGGTATCGGATACCAATAGGCTGTCGACTTTACCCTGGTCGACCATGTTCACAATATCGCTGACGGCCACGTTCTGGACTTGCGTGTTATTGGAAAACGCGGCAAACAGCCCGGTAATCAATAAAAACCCCACCAGCACTAAAATAATATTCTTGACGATTTTACCCATGAGTACAAAAATTAATGCCTATTTGAATCTATATTATAATTTTTTTAGCAGAAAAAAACAATGGTGGGGACGGTGGGAGTTGAACCCACAATCCTTTCGGAATACGGTCCTAAGCCGTACGCGTATGCCAGTTCCGCCACGTCCCCAAACTAGCCTTAAAGATTATACCAATAACCACCTATATTGACAAATAATTATATATGTGATATAATTATATAAATTATAACTTTCTGGTTATATATAAAAAAACGCCCAGAACATGGGCGTTTTTTTGCGTTATTTTAGCTAGTCTTAGTAATGTCCGTGGTGGTTAAAGTGCGGATAATAATATTCACTATCGCGTACGACAAGACAATCACCACAACCCCAATAACCGCATCGATTAAGACCTTGCGGCCTTTTTCCGACTGCTCGGCATTGCCGGCCGCGGTAATGTACCAGTAGCCGCCAATAATCACGGCCACCACCGCAATCATGCCGGCCAAAATCAACAAATAATTAGTCACGGTCAAAACCAGCTCGGTCAAACTGCTAGCGCCGGCAATGCTGCCCTTGTCGTATTGGCTATTTGGGATGCAGGTGCCTTTGTAAAAGGTAAAGTTGCTATCGCCGCAAGGATTGGCCGTGGGCGTTACCGTTTGGCCGTTAACTAAGTTCTGCAGGGTCGGATTAGAGTCCGCTGGATTTGGAATGGTTTGGTTAGGCGCGGGCGGGGGCGTCTGGGCCAGCGACACAGCGGGCGCGGCTAAAACTAAAGCCAGCGCCAAAACCGCGCCGGCGGCAAACCAAATTCTTCTCTGATGAGTGCTCATGGAAATTAATAACCGCTAACCGTGTTCTGAACCACGGTGATAATAGCGTAAGACATCACAATTAACACGATACCAATAATAGCGTTAACCAAAGCGCCACGGCCCTTTTCGGCCTGTTCCGCATTACCCGCAGAAGTAATGTACCAGTAGCCACCGATGATAATAAACAAGACCGCAATCCCACCGGCCACCAATAACAAAATCTGAATGGAATCCAAAATTAAAGCCGGCAAGCTCTTTTCCGCCGACAAGCCGGTCCCGCCGAACAAATTCGAAAACCCCGGAATGCTCAGGCCCTGCTGCACCGCGGTAGCGGCCAAAGCGGTCAGCGGAGTGAAAACGGAAGCGATTGATAAAAATTTGATGATTTTTTTTATTTGTTTTGACATAAATTTTAAGTGCGGGTGATTGTCAAAGCTACACTTTTACGCAAAATTGTTAATTTTTATTTGTTGTTTTCTATGCCAACTTTTGCGTTTTTATCGGGCTTAAGGGCAAAATATGTTTTGCCCAAAAGTTCGAAAAAAACGGATTACGGGCCAGTGTTGCCGCCACTGCTGGAAACTAAGTTGGCAACCACATTAACAATCACGTATGACAAAATAATAATCACAATACCAATAATGGCGTTGATCGCCGTATTCTTGCCCTTTTCCGCGGTTTCCTCATTGCCGGCCGAAGTAATATACCAAAAGCCGCCAATGATCAAAAACAACACGGCAATGCCAAATGCGATGCCCAAGAGCCAGTTAATTACGGTCTTGATCAGGCTGTTAACGTTCGTCGCCTGACAATTTAGGCCCGTTCCCTGACAGAGAGCCTGATTATTGGTCTGCAATTGAGCATGGACAGCCACCAACGGCATTACGAGCATCGCCGCGGCCACTACCACCTCCACAACTTTGAGCCAATTGATTTTTTTGATTTGTTTCAAGCTGTTCACCCCCTCTCGGGTTAGACACGATTGACAATTAACAATTCACGATTAACCTTCGGGTCAACGTTAAATGTCAATTGTTAATTGTTAAATCTAATACGTCGTAATTATACTACATTTTTCGCAAATCCGCAATTTTGCTTTAACGAATACCGGCCGGCACTGTGTAGGTAACGGGCGTCGGATTATTGCAAACGTAAATTTGGAATTTATCGCCGCCCTGCACAATCTGGTGGTACGCCGGCGTCGCCGTCCAGGTGGAACCTGAACCATCGCTAACAAACTTGCTGGAATCCACAAAATTGTTGTTATAAAACAATTCCGCTTCCGGATCCTGATTGGCGCCGCAAAAACTGGCAATTTCTTCCAGCAGTGATTTATTTCCGGACGAAATGTTAATCGCCACACTGACTCCGGTGTTCTGCTGCAGCGGGGTAAACTGAACCGCGCCCGACGCGGCCAAATAATCCTGCTGGCTATACGACTGAAAATCCGCCTGGGTAATATTGGCCAGCATGCCAGAAGAAGCAAAGGGCGGGCTCTGGGTGCCGCCGCCGGTCTGCGTGACGCCGGTATTGCCGCCGCTGGAGGTTTGCTGCTGCGTTTGGCTGGTAGAATTTAAGCTCCCGGAAGTCGTCGGCCCGCCGGAAATCAAATTTACGACTATCCTGACTATGGCAAAAGCCAAAAAAATTATTACTAGCCCAATAATCGCGCTGGTTAAGGCTTTGCGCCCCTTTTCAGCCTGTTCCTCGTTGCCGGCCGAAGTTAAATACCAGTAGCCGCCGAGCATTAAAAAGATCACGGCCACGCCGGCGGAAAATTCCAACAACAGCAAAATCACCGTATAAACCGCGGTCTGCGGGTTGCAAATGGTCGGCAGGCCTTCAATAGTGTTAATCGAACCACCACCTGTCAACTTAATCACGAATTGGTCGGCAAAACCGTTGCAGGCGCCGGCGGCAGAAACGCCGTGAGCCGCCACAAGCAGCCCCGCCACCAAACCAAACAACAGCAACTTTTTAGAAAATTGGGTCATAGGTCTTTAATTATCCTGACTATGGGCGCCATACTGGTCGCGCTGCTGACATTCTTCACGTTAACCTGCAGCACGTACTGCACAATGGCCATAATGCTGAACGACAGCAGGCAAATAACAAAACCAATCACCGCCCAAGTAATGGTCTTGCGTGCGGCCGTAACCGCTTCCTCATTGCCTTGGGACATGACAAAACGAAAGCCGCCAATGACAATAAACAGCACGCACCACAACCCGACAATCGCCAAAAACCCGCGCATAATCAGGAGCACGGTACTGGTTAGGGAATCCACTGGCAGCGGGTTATACAGGCAATAATTTGGGTCCGGGTTTTTGGTGCAATCAATATTCGCCGCGGGATTGGCCGTTCCGCCACCGACCGCTGTGGTTCCGCCTACAGGGGGTGTTGAACCGCTGGGGGGAGGCGTTTGCGTGTTTGCAGTCGGCAAACCGGACCCCTGTGCTTGCAAAATTGCATACCCCTCTGCGACTTCATTGCTCGTACCGGCTTGGTAAAGCTTCACGATTATTTTGTTCGACCCAGATATAAAACCGTTCGCCGCAGAAACTTGGAGATTATTATATTGCTGAGGTCCGGCGAAAAATTGGATAGTCGAACCGCTATACGTATAGCCGGCCACCGCCTTATTCGAATCATTTACATAGACTGCAAAATAAATCTGTTGGATTCCTTGAGCCGTGGCTTTTTGCCCCGCGTCAATCGAAGTGGAAGTTACCTTAATATTTACTGCATCGCCTTCATTATATTGGCCTTTATTATCAGTAAAAGCGACATTTAAATTTAACCCTAAATTCGAGGCGGGGACGCCGGTCACGGCCACGCTAATTAGTCCGCTAGTTTGCAAAGAAATCCCGCCACCGGAGGCGTAGGCCACAACTTGAAAATCCAAACGATTGGGAGTTGGCAGGCTTGTGAAAAAATATGGATCACTACTGTAACCTTTCGGACTAAAACTAAAAGTCGCGCTTGCCGCGTTAGACGAATTTAATGGGACCTGCTTATTTTGTAAGACATTGGAAAGATTAAAAACTATTGGAGCCGAGGTTCGCTTTAAAAACAAAGCAAAATAGACAGCGCCCCCGCTAACGCTTTTGCAATCAGCTGTGCTCCCAGAACCAACCACGCTAGCAGTAATATTAAAAGTCCCTGAATAGTCAACGCTATATTGATCGCTAGTTGTTGTGATGGTAAACGGACAGCTCGCAGCCCTGGAAACCTGAGGAAACGATATAAATCCAAATAACCCCGACACTAAAAACAGCGCGAACAGGGCGACCTGGATTTTTTTATAGATATTTATTTTATTTTTCATATTTTTTTAAATAAGGCGACTTTTGTTATGCTCAAAATTACCCAAACAAAGGCGGGTCTCGATGTTATTTCTGGATCTGGCTGTCTACGTTATAAGGGTTAGAAGCGCACTTCTGCGCGCTGTTGGGATCGGTCATGGTCACGTAAGTCCAGGGGCTGGCAAAATCAAC
>JAGWQI010000090.1 GCA_028870105.1 Patescibacteria group bacterium | reverse complement strand
TTCGGTTAAATGTAAAAACCGCAATTATAACCAAAAGGAGAGGTGTATGAACGAGTCTGTCCAAAGCAGTTGTCTTTTACCAAAAAACAACTCGGGGGAGATTCTTCCGGGCCAACACTTAAGCGCGAAAGAGCGCAGACGACGGAAATGGGGGGTCAGGATCGCCTGGATTGAGGGTAAGAGCTCAGGCGGGGTTTTAAGAAGGTCGGGGTCCGGCCCGCAGCACCGCGGCGGCACCTGCGACGTGTGTGGCGCCGTAAGAATGTATAACGACCTCGACGGCTTCGTCTTTATTCGGCATCGGCAGGTGCGGCACGCCGAGGACAAACGCTTAGGCTTTGCTTTCCTGTGCGAATTAGGGGAAGTTGAAGCGATCTGGCGGTTGTTAGACGGCCAGCCTTATGAGCTGATTTACCGAAAGTCTTAGTTCGGCTTTGGTCGCCGCCGGCGGGTATAATCTCCGCCGGTTTTCTTTTTGGGTAGATTTGTGTTATAATTTGATGGCCAAAATATCACGCAGAAACCAAAAACTAAATAACCCGCGCCTAAAAATTATTTTAGGTGGGGAAGTGTTGCTATGGGATTCGTTGAACAATTAAAGGACACCGCTAACCGGTTTATTGACCAAATGGCAATAAACGATTTGGAATACCGGGTTAAGCTGGTGTTGCGCGAACGCGAAGAATTAAAGGGTTGGAAAGACCAGGAGCTGCAGCTGGCGGCGCGCGCGTTTCGCGAGGAGTTAAAAGGCGGCAAGCGGCTCGACAGCCTGCTCGTCTCGGCTTTTGCCGTGGTCAATGAAGCGGCTAGCCGGGTTTTAGGCAAGCAGCCTTATCCGGTGCAGATTTTGGCTGGCATTATTGTGCACATGGGCAAGGTTGTGGAGATGAAAGCCGGTGAAGGTAAAACGCTAATGGAAACCATGCCGGTGTATTTAAACGCTTTGGAAAGTAAAGGCGTGCATATTGTTACCACGAACGATTATTTGGCCGAGCGCGACGCGGCGGAAATGGGCAAGCTCTATAATTTTTTGGGATTAAGCGTCGGTCATATTAGTTCCGCCATGCCTAATGACCAGCGCCGCGCCGCTTACGCTAGCGATATTACTTATGTTTCCAACCAGGAAATTGGCTTTGATTATTTGCGCGATAATTTGGTGTTCCGCCGCGCCGACCGCGTGTTGCGGCCGCAGCATCCCTTGCGTTTCGGCATTGTGGACGAGATTGACAGTATTTTAATCGATGAGTCGCGCACGCCGTTGATTATCGCCGCGCCGGCCAAGGAGGCGCGGACGTATTACGACAAGTTCAACGACGTGGTCAATCAACTGGCGGAGGATGAAGATTACGTGGTTGATTACGTGCACAAGAACGTTAAAATGACCGACGCGGGCTTAAATAAAGTCGAGCGGATTTTAGGCGCGCCGGTGTTTGGGGAAGGGAGTCCAATGACCGTGTTCTATTTGGATGTCTGCTTGCGCGCTAAAACGTTGTTCGAGAAGGACCGGGATTACATTATCACGCCCAGCGGCGTAGAGATAGTGGACGAATTTACCGGCCGCGTTCTACCCGGCCGCCGCTTTACCGACGGCGTGCACCAGGCCATTGAAGCCAAAGAGAAGGTTAAGGTTAAGGAGGGGGACAAGACCCAAGCCAGCATTACCTTCCAGAATTTTTTCCCGCGTTACGAAAAGCTTTCCGGCATGAGCGGTACGGTGATGCACGCGCGCCAGGAGTTTAACGAGGTTTACAAGCTCGACGTGGTCCGGGTGCCGACTAACCGTCCGGTTATTCGGCAAGACAAGAATGACTTGTTTTTTAAGACGCAAAAAGGCAAATTTTTGGGCATGCTTAAAAAAATCCGACAGATTCACGGCCGCGGCCAACCGCTGCTCATCGGCACGCGCAACGTGGAGACCGCCCACGCCGTGGCCCAGATGCTTGATAACCAAGACTTTCCGTACCAGCTACTGACCGCGTCCGATAACCGCGCCGAGGCGGAGAAAATCAAACACGCGGGCCAGGCCGGTATGATTACCGTGGCCACCAACATGGCCGGTCGGGGCACGGACATTTTGCTGGGCGAAGGCGTGGAAGAGTTGGGCGGCTTGTTTGTGCTTGGCACGGAACGGCACGAGTCGCGGCGCATTGACGACCAGCTCATTGGCCGGTCGGGCCGGCAGGGCGAGCCGGGCGCCAGCCAGTTTTTAATCTCCATGGAAGACGAAATTATGCAGTTGTTCGGCAGCGAAAAAATTATCGATATGATGGAGGCGTACGATATCCCCGAAGACGAATATATTTCCGGACAAACCTTGGATGAGGCGTTCCGCCAGGCGCAAAATTTTGTGGAAAGTCGCAATTACGACAGCCGGATTTACTTGTATAAGTACGACAGCGTGACCAGCTTCCAGCGGGAATATGTTTACCGGCTGCGCGACGAGCTTTTAGAGAACGAACCGCGTTTTTGGGAATTTTTGCGCGCGGCCGTGACGGACACGGCGCGCGCGCTGTTCGCCTCGCGCGACCCGGCTTATATCCAAAAACAGCTGAAGGATTTGTTCTTTATTGAAGTCGAGGAAGGCGAGCTAAGGGAAGCGCTGGTCGCGCCGGCGAAGGGCGGGCTGCCGCTTGAGGTGGAGAAGAAATTTACGGCTTATTTGCAAAGTCGCGCGGAGCTAATTAAGCAAGAGGCGCAAGTTTACAGCGCCGCCCAGAGTTTGATTTTAGATATTATCGATAACCAATGGAGCAACCAGCTGCAGCTTATGGAAACTTTAAAAGAGGAAGCGAGCCTGTTTTCTTACGCGTCCCAAGATCCGTTAATTGAGTATATTCTCGAGGGCAAAAAATTGTTTGCCGAGATGCTTGAC
>JAGWQI010000089.1 GCA_028870105.1 Patescibacteria group bacterium | reverse complement strand
AAAATTTATTGACGAGTCGGTCTCGGAACATAAGACCACGCACTTTGACTGGTGGGGCGCGATTACCCTGGGGGTGGCTTTAAGCACGCTGGTGCTGGTGCTCGACCAGGGCTTAGATTGGGGCTGGTGGTCGTTGAATTCGGTGCTGTGTTACGTAATTACTTTGATTTTTAGCGTTTTGTTCGTGAGAATCGAGCACTATTCTGAGGAGCCGATTGTGGATCTGAAGTTCTTTAAGATTCCGGCGTTCGTCAATACGTTATGGAATAATTTTATTGTGTTTATGGGCATGATGGGCAGCGTATTTTTGCTGCCGATTTTCGCGCAGACTTTTTTGGGTTATAGCGCGACCCAAAGCGGTTATTTATTTATTCCTATGGCTGTGGGGCTTATGGCGGCCGCGCCGATAGGAGGCAGTTTGGTCGGGCGGGTCAAGCCGAACTATGTGATTGCGGCCAGTACGTTTGTGGCTGGCTTGGGTATTTTGGCTTTTTATAAGACGCTTGATCCTCGGGCCACGGCTTGGGACTTGATGTGGCCGCTCATGGTCATGTCGTTTGGCCTGGGTTTTGGCATGGCCCAACGCACTAATATTATCGCTTCGGTGGTGGATCAGCACGAAATCGGGATCGCCTCGTCGGTGCTGGCCTTGGCGCGCAATATTGCCGGCGCGTTCGGGATTGCCGTGTTTGCAACTTTACTGAACAATTTTATTAATCATAACGTAATGAGTTTGGCGCAGAATAGCGTGCTAAATAGCCAACGCCCGGGGGACCTACAAAAATTTATCGGATTGATTGTTTTAAAGGCGCAGGTCATGGGTTACGCGCAAGTCTTCCTGTGGTCGGCGGTACTGGTGCTGGTTGGGGCCGTAACCGCCCTGTGGATCCGTGTTGACCGCGAGCGTACCGACGTGCATATTATGGTTGAGTAGCCCGGCTGACTGCGGGGTTCTTATCCGAACGTGTAATTTGTCAACATGCCATTAACCGAAACACAAAAAGGCGATCTGTTTGTTTTCAGCGAAGCGGTCCTATGGGCGTTTTTCCCCGTGGTGACGGCGCTGACGCTGAAGTTTTTGCCGCCGTTTGCTTCTTTGGCCTACAGCTCCCTGTTTGCAGCGGTTTTTTTTGCCGCGGCCATGCTGGTCCGCGGCAAATTTAGCGAGTTACGGCGCCGGGGTATTTGGACTTACGTTTTTTTGTCGGTGTTTTTTATTGGGTGGCTGTTTTACGGCCTGTTTTTTGTCGGCCTAAAGTTTACCACGGCCGGTAATGCCGGAATTATTTCCCTAATGGAATTATTTTTTAGTTATTTGTGGTTTGTCGTTTGGAAAAAGGAAGAGTTTTTGCGGGCGCATACGGCAGGCGCGGTCCTAATGCTGGCAGGCGCGGTGATAATTTTATTTCCCAAGCGAGGATTATCTTTTCATGGCGGCGACCTGATAATTTTGGCTGCTACGGCTTGCGCGCCGCTTGGTAATTATTATCAGCAAAAATTACGGCGGCGGATTAGCAGCGAGACTATGATGTTTTTGCGCAGCCTGTTGACGTTTCCGGTATTTTTTGGGGCGTTATTTATTTTTCGATTAAATCCGTCGGGCGCCGCGCTGCGTGGCGCGTTGTGGCTGCTTTTGTTAAATGGTACGTTGCTGCTTGGGTTGTCTAAGATTTTTTGGCTGGAAGCGATCCACCGTATTACGGTGACTAAAGCCAACGCTCTGGCCAGCGTGGGCCCATTTTTTACCCTGATTTTTGCCTACATGATTTTGGGTGAACGGCCTGAAATTTGGCAATGGTTGTCGCTTGTGCCAATTGCCACTGGCACCTGGCTCTTAACCGCTTAAAATGGACTTTCGGGCGATTTTTTAGTATAATTTTGCCATGAGTCACTATATTGAACAGCGCCCATGGGGCCAATACGAAATTTTATCCCAGTTTAGCGTTAGCGAACCCGGCTTTTCCGATGTCTGCGTTAAGAAAATGACCATTAAACCGGGACAGCGGGTTTCTTACCAATCGCACAAATTGCGCAATGAGCACTGGTTTTTTGTGCAGGGCAAGGGAGTGGTTGTGCAAAATGACCGCGAAATTCCAGTCCAGGTCGGCAGTAGCGTAGATATAAAAATTGGCGATAAGCATCGAGTGGAGAACACTGACAAAGAGACGGACTTGATTTTTATTGAATCACAGACCGGTCATTATGACGAGCAGGATATTGAGCGTTATAGCGATGATTACGGAAGGGTAGGTAAGTGATGCGCCTAATCGTTAAGGTCGGCACCAACGTGCTGACGAATAATTCGCAAACACTGCAGCCCGCGGTTTTAAAAAGGTTGGTCGCGGAAATTTTTGGATTACAAAGCGCCGGGTACGAGGTGGTTTTAGTCAGCAGCGGCGCCGTGGCCAGCGGCCGGGCGCGTCTGGCTAAATTGGAGTCCGGCGTGGCTAAACAAATTTTGGCCGGAGTCGGTCAGCCGTTTTTAATGCAGGCTTACGGCAAATACGCCGCGGAATTCGGCGCTGAAATCGGCCAGGTTTTGATTTTGCGCAGCGAATTGACTGACCGGGAGCGCTACAATAACTTGGTGGAAGTGCTCACGGGCATGCTGCGGGCCGGCGTGCTTCCCGTGGTCAACGGCAACGATGTAATTGCCACGGCCGATTTGATAGTGGGGGACAATGATTTACTGGCCGCCATGGTAGCCGTGGCCGTGGGGGCGGACAAACTGATTATTTTGACTAACCAGGCCGGTATGTTTACCGGCAATCCGGACACGGACAAGGACGTGGAGCTGATTACGGAAGTTAAAAATATCAATCACGAACTCGAGCGATTATGCAGCCGCGCCACTTCCAGCAACGGCCGCGGCGGCATGCTCAGCAAGGTGCGCGCGGCTAAACACGCCGCGGCCGCGGGT
>JAGWQI010000088.1 GCA_028870105.1 Patescibacteria group bacterium | reverse complement strand
GCTGCCGGCGGCATTAACTTTGGCGACAGTACGGCGAATTTGTATCGCGATGTCGCCGGAGAAATAAAGACTGACGGGCAATTAAATGTAAACGGCTTACAAATTACCAACGGCGGCTTTCTCCTTACCAATACGAATACTTTGAGTTTCAAATGCACTCAAGGTTCCGTGGCTAATACGTGTATTAGTTTTTCTGATAATGTTAATCACACTTGGACGTCTGGTACCGGACAAGAGGTGGTGTCAATCGGACATTATTTGCCGACCAGCGGTAATGGTGTATTTAATAATTTTGAATTACAAGGCACCGTCAACCAAACCGGCGGGGCAAACGGCATCACCCGTGGTTTGTATGTTAATCCTACCTTAACTTCTGCTTATGACTTCCGGGGTCTTGAAACCGCAGGCTATATAGCCACCACTTCCAACACAACCTTAACCCAGAACATCCTCTTTAACCAACCCACTTACGCTACCACCGCAGCGGCGACTTTAGCCAATGCTATAAACCTTTCAGTCTCCGGCGCCCCTATTTCAGGTCCTAATATGACCATTTCGTCATCAAGCGCTTTGACTATTCAAGGTGGGGCAGTCAATGGGGGAGGAGCAGTCACTAACGCTTATGGCCTGTACGTTAACGCCCCCACCGGTGCTACCAACAACTACGCCGCTGCCTTTATGGGCGGGAATGTGGGTATTGGGACAGCGAGTCCGGGTTATCCTCTATACGTTGTAAGTAGCGTTGTTTCCACCGGGGTTTACATTTCTAATAATTATAGTGGCGGTAATACACCGATCGGAATTCAAGCCAACACCGGAGGGGCTAATGGCATAGGTGTGCTTGGATTATCTACTGGTTCTAGCGGCATAGGTGTTAAAGGACAAACTAATGATATTGCGGGTTACGGAGTATATGGATCCAACACCACCGCTGGAGGTTACGCGGGCTACTTTACTGGCGGAGCGACAGGGATTTACGCAAGCGGCGGTACTTATGCCGGCGTATTTAATGGCAACGTCGGCATCGGGACGACGAGTCCGAGCGGTGTATTTGTTGTACAGCCCGCGGCCGATGCTGTAAATAATGTGCAGTTTGTCACCCATTCCGGTAGTAATGTTTTAAGTATAGATACGGCGAATTCCAGAGTCGGAATCGGCAATGCATATACAAGCCCGAGCGCCACATTAGATGTAAATGGAACGGTCAGAGTTGGTGCGGCCGCCGGCTCCCCGCATAATTTATTGACTTTTAATACATCAGGCATTAACGATGGACAATTTTATAGCGATGGTGTCAGTGCAAATAATATTTTAATGCTTGGAGGTTCGCCTTTTGTCTCTACTGCCCCTTCCAGTCCGATAATGACCTGGGCTTTAAGCACCGGCCTGGTAGGCATTAGTACTTCCAGCCCGAACGCTACTTTGGCCGTCATTGGTGCTTCCTCCAGCCTGCCCACCTTGCTGGTCCAGGGCACGTCCAGCCAAATGACGATTTTAAACGTGACTACTTCCACCGGCACTTCGCTGCTCACGGTTTTGGCCAACGGCAACGTGGGGATTGGGACGAGTAATCCTGGGTATGCGTTGGATGTTAATGGTTCTATTCATCTGAATAATAGCTTTAGAATGGATAGTAGCTACTCAATTATTTGGCCTGGTGCCACTATCAGATCCGACGGTAACTCTACCAATGGTTTGATAAGATTTTTTACCGTTGGTAATAGTTCAAACAATGAGGCAATGAGAATAGATTCCTCTGCCAATGTCGGCATCGGTACCTCCACTCCCTCGGCCCGGTTGTCTGTAACCGGAACTTCGGCCATAGATCCGTTCGATATTTCTTCCACCTCTGGGGTGTCTTTGATGCATGTTAACCAGGCTGGAGCCTTGTCATTCAATGGACAATACGGCACTTCCGGACAAATCCTGCAAAGCAATGGCAATGCCTCCTCACCAACCTGGATTTCCACCTCTACCTTAGCCTCTTCCCTGAACGCCTTTATCCAGGGCGGTAATTCCTTTGGCGCCACCGGCACCTTGGGCACTTTAGACAACAACGCCCTACAGCTCATGGCCAGCTCCAGCCCGGCCGTAACCATTTTGCCGAATGGCAATGTGGGGATTGGGACAGCGAACCCAAGCTACTCATTAGACGTTCGTGGTAATGGATGGATAAATGCCCAAAATTATTACGCAGTTGGTTCAAGCAGGGCCTTGGGTTATTTAGGTAATAATTTGCAATTGGGTAATTCTTCACAGTGGACGTCATTATCACTTTTCTCCAATAATAGTGAAAGATTAAGAATAGACAACAGTGGCAACCTTGGCATTGGTACCACCACCCCCACCGCGCTGTTATCTCTAGCCGCGTCCACCACGGCTGCTGGCGGGATTAACTTTGGCGACAGTACGGCGAATTTGTATCGCTCCGGTGCCGGAGCAATTAAGACGGATGGAAATCTTTATGTGGGTAGCAATCTTGCCGTTGGTGGTTCGCAAATAACGTTTACAGGTACAACAAATGCGGCCATATATAATAATAACTCTAACTCAGGTGCAAATTTAAAGATTGTAGGTGCTAATAACGCAAATTCCTATTTATCATTACAATCTACCAGCGGAGTGGGAACTTCTGATTATATTAACTTCTTGGTTGGCAACAATGGTGGTACGGAAGCCATGAGAATTATTGACAGCGGTAACGTCGGGATTGGCTCCACCTCGCCTTCATCCCTGTTAACGCTGCAAGGTACGACAACCACCGGTTCGCTTTTGACCATTGCTTCATCGAGTGGCAGTACCTTGCTTACAGTTCTGCCCAATGGCAACGTCGGGATTGGGACGGGGAATCCATCTTATACTTTGGATGTCACTGGATCGGCTAGATTTTCTAGTTATGCGTGGTCGAACTTCAGTTTTATTGCTGGAAATACT
>JAGWQI010000087.1 GCA_028870105.1 Patescibacteria group bacterium | reverse complement strand
TCTTTTTCTTATTCCCATAAAGTAAACCAGGCCACCGCTCTGGAATACTGGTTTGAGTTTAAAGGTCAAACGGTCAGGTTCGGTCGGCAGAAAAAGCCGAAGCAAACGATTAAGGACACGTTGACCGAGGGCGAGATCACCGCCATGTTTCTGTCCTGTAAAAATATACGGGAGAGAGCCATGCTGGCAGTCTTATCCTACTCCGGCGTGAGGCCAAAAGAGTTTTGCAAGATTAAACGTAAACACATTAACTTTGGAACGAACGAGCTGACTGTTGAAGCCGGCAAGGAAAACAAAGATCGTGTTATCTATGTTTCGGCCGATTGCATTAACATTCTGGTGGAATATCTGGCTAAGTTTCCCAAGCAGCCGGAAGATTTTATGTTCCTGACTGCCGATAAGCGCCATTGCCAGTACCGCGCTTCGTGCCTTAGAAAATTCATTCACGTCTTGGCCAGGCGGGCTAAAATTGCCAAGCGTGTCTATCCATATATCCTGCGCCACAGTTTGGCCATCAACATGATCAATCGCGGCTGTGATATTTTTACGATTAAGAATCAGTTGGGCCATTCGTTGATTGAAACTACCCTCTTGTACCTAAATTCTTTGGGGTACGGACTGAAAAACTGCTATGAAAGATTTTGCCCTAGCTACACCTAGACGGCCGCAATGGCTGCGGCATCGGCGGCTTTCTGGTCGGCTTTGGCTTGCGCAACTGCCGCGTCCACCTGGCTTTTAACAGCCGAGTCAATGGCAGCTTGGTCGCTCTGGTAGCCGGTCGTTAATAAAGCAATCGCGCTATCTAAAGCAGCGGCCTGATCGAGCAAAGCCTGCGCTTGAGTTTTCAGGTCGTTGGAACGGCCGGTCAAAGCGTTAATGGAGTCTTGGACACTCATGAGATTCCTTTCTTGTCCCGAAGGACGATTAATTTATTAGGGCAAAACAAACCAAGCTCCACTGCTTACGCATTGGACTTTGGTTGAACCATAATTTGAGTTAATTACTTTGGTCGCTGCACCGTCGATCGTGCCGCCTGCAGTCGCTGTAACTGTAATATTATTTGTGCCAGCGTTTCCGCCGGCGTCTTTAACTATGTACTGGATTTGATCGGTTGAGCCGACGCACGCCGGAAGATTGATCGTCGAAGCGACAGTCGTGGTGGAAATATAAATTATGTTATCCGTTGAGGTAGCAATCGTATAGGTTGAAACTGAATTTGCGAGCTTATTATATTTTTGCGCGAAAGAACCGTAGTCATGGAGGGTAGCATTAGGTGTCGTCGTCCCAATACCCACATTGCCGTTGGCCAAAACCGTAAAGTACGACGATCCCGAAGACGAGGCCACGTTAACCAGGGCTGAACTCTGTGAGGAAGTCGCTTGGACATAAAGAGTCGGTATGGTGCTGCTATTGCTCTGAACACCCAAGACGCCAATAGGTGTAGTAGTGCCAACAAGCAGGCTGCCGCTGCCGGTATAAGCGTAGGTATGTCCTTGCAGATTAAAGTTAACATTATTAGAAGCGTTCCAGTTAGGAGAATAAACTGAGATGGTCGAGTTTCCAGAGTTTGCTCCAATGTTCAAAGTTCCACTATAGGTATACGGGGAAATATTATAAACATTAACAGTATAACCGCTCATTGCGGCGCCTGAATTTAAGGTCATATTGCCAATATTGTCCACTTTAAACCGGTTAGCACCGCCACTCTGGATGTTAATGAAATCGCCGCTAAAATTTGAAGGAGAGTTTATTCCCAAATACGTACCATTGGCACTGGGTGAGGACAGCGGTTTTTCGCCCAGCTGCAAGACCGGCGTGGTCGAGGCCACGGTATACAAGGCGGAGTTGGCCGTGGAAGAAGCATCCAGGCCAATATGCAAAACTGCCAGAGGCGAAGTGGTGCCAATACCAACATTGCCGTTCTGTAGGACAGTAAGGAGAGAAGTACCTGTAGAAGATGAGATGTTGAAAGGGTTAACACCAGAAGCGCCTTGAACGTTTAAGGTGTAGGAGGAAGAGGTGGCGTTAACACCGACAACTGAGTTATTGGCCAAAAGAGCGGCAGAGCCGGCAAAGGTACCGTTGTTGTTGTACTGAACCTGGCCACTGCTGCCGCCAGGATTAGTACTGCCCCCGACTATGCCCAAAGAAGAAGTAGCGACCCAGGTGGCAATGCCGTTGGCATCACTCTGCAGGACACTGCCCTGCGCCGGGCTGCCGCCGGTAATCTGCACCTGACCGTTAACTACTAAAGCTTGACCAGGAGTGGAGGTGCCAATGCCGACGTTGCCGTTAGCCAATATAACCAGGTCGGAAGCCCCGGAGGAAGAGGCCACGGTCAGCAATGGCAAAGTGGGAGAGGTAGAAGTGCCCTGGACGGACAGCAGGGAACCCGGGGTGATACTGCCAACACCGACGCTGCCACTGACATATGCGGATCCAAGCACGTCCAATTTTTGGTTAGCAAGCGTATTATATGCACCGCCAACTACCAAATTTTTGTTTTTATCCAAAACAAGGCCGTTAGTAGAATCGTTATTAACCCTAAACTGAATGTAACCATTTGAAGGGGTATTTACAATTGTTCCTTTACTACCATCATCATAAAGGAACGCATAATTAGTAATACTAGGCGCGGAAACGTTTGCCCCAAACCAAATTCCCGGAAATTGCCCAATATTAGACCCTGAAGTGTTGCGGCCTATCATGGCCTGACTCGCAGATGCATAAATACCACTGGTCGTAGCACTAATAAAATTGCCTTGGCTTCTTATATTATTGGCGACATCCAAAGCATAAGCCGGGCTTGTCGTCCCAATTCCTACATTCCCGCCCATAAAGGCAGCGGCGTAGTTGTTGGTGGCGCCAGTAGGAGCGTTAAGGTACAGGCCGTAACCATTGGTAGTGGAAGCATTAAGGCTGCCGCCCTGGATAAGAGCGCCAATGGAGTTGGTTAGCAAAGTAT
>JAGWQI010000020.1 GCA_028870105.1 Patescibacteria group bacterium | reverse complement strand
CCTTTTGGTTATAATTGCGGTTTTTACATTTAACCGAAACGGCTTTGCGCCAAATAAATAAAAACCTCCTCCATTGGGAGGAGGCTAGGTTGATTCCGCCATATCACCGCACTGGCGCACTATGAGAGTTAAAATCAACACAGCCTTTTCCCAACGGGAACGGAGCTGTGATGATGCGACTGCCGCTTAAGCATTAACCGATAGCCGCCCAAGCCGGTTTTAAGCCAAGCGGAGATCCGCGCGATGGTCGCGCTGGATAAACCGGTTTTGCCGCGAATCGTAGAGTAAGAAACATTTTGCGCCAACAAGCGCGCCGCTAGCCAACGGTTGCCAAACTCCATTAGCTCGTCCTCAGTCAACAGGTCCCGCAAAAACTTTTTGGCTTCCGCGACAGTCCGTAATGCTAAAATCGCCCGCGCCAATTCGCTGGTTTGCCGATTATTCCACTTATTCGAGGCATTTAACCGTTTCATATTCTTGTTTTGCCACCGCTTTAGTTAGTTAAAGCGCTTTAATTAACTAAAGCGTATCATGCGCAAAAAAACCTGTCAAGGGCCAGGCACCCAAACCCGCGCCCAACTCGTAAAAATTAGTGTTGATAAGGCCCTTGGTTTTATCCGCAAAGATGCTATAATTATGAAGGAATCATTAATCAACAACAAATGATAGCACTCTACATTATTATCGCCATCGCGATAATCCTCATGTTCCTGTACAACTCCCTTATTCGTTCCCGCAACCGCGTGGACGAGGCCTGGAGCGACATTGAAGTGCAGTTAAAACGCCGGTATGATCTTATCCCCAACTTGGTGGAGACGGTCAAAGGTTACGCTGCGCACGAAAAGGGCGTGTTCGAAAACGTCACGCAAGCCCGAGCCGCGGCCATGGGCGCCGGCAACTTGCAGGAAAAACTAAAAGACGAAAACATGCTTTCCGGCGCTTTAAAGAGTTTATTCGCGGTGGCCGAAAACTACCCGGATCTTAAGGCCAACCAAAACTTTATGCAGTTGCAGAGCGATTTAACCGACACCGAAGACAAGATCCAGGCCGCCCGCCGTTTTTATAACGGCAATGTGCGTGACTTTAACACCAAGCTGCAAGTTTTCCCGACCAACATGTTTGCCTCAATGTTCGGCTTTAGCGCCAAACCGTTCTTTGACATTGACGAAAAAGGTCCCGAAGGCCAGCCTGTTAAAGTTTCGTTTTGATGAAACTTTAACCCCGAGCGCAGTCGAGGGGTAAAAGTGCAATTCTAATTGGACTTGGACTTTAACCCCGAACGATCCGCCACAGGCTGAGAGCTGAACGGTCAAAATTTTACGCTGTCCGCAAGCGCAATCGAGGGATGCAAATAAAGTTTTAATCAATCCAAAAAATTATGTCGGAATTCTCCAGGGACAAATTAATTAGCATACAATACCCGTCTCCTCCTGAAGGTGCGACCTATGAAAGCTTAAAGGCTGACGGTTGGAAAGGTGAGTATAGTTTCTACTTTAGTTCGGAGCATTATCCACTGGTGCAAAAGGAAATAGATAAATGGAAGCGTGTCGGCTATGAGGTAACGGTAGTGCGCCCAGAAAACGCGGAAGATAGAAAAGCCGGAATTGGATATGTAATGTACAGAGAAAAACTTAAAAAATAGATGCTCACCTACCAGGCTATCGGTAAAAATAAAACAGAAAGCTGGGTGCTGATTTTTCTGTTCTTGATTATCATCACGGCGCTCGGTTTTGTGTTTGCCCAAGCTTACAACAACCCGCAAATTCTGATTGTGGCCGTAATTTTTAGCACGGTTTCAGCCCTGATCTCCTATTACTTTGCCGATTCCATTACCCTGGCCCTGTCAAAGGCCCAAGAAGTCAGCCATGAGGCCAATCCCCAGCTCTATAATATAGTGGAGAACCTCTGCATTGCCGCGGGCCTGCCCACGCCGCGCATCTACATTATTCAAGATAGCGCGCCTAACGCCTTTGCCACGGGCCGCGACCCACAGCACGCCGTCATTTGTTTTACCACAGGCATCCTGCAAAAACTGGACCGGGCTGAGCTGGAAGGAGTGACCGCGCACGAGCTTTCGCACGTCGGGAATTACGATATTCGCGTTATGACGCTAGTGGTAGTACTCGTAGGCACAATCACGCTACTGGCTGACTGGTTTTTGCGTTTTTCGTTTTTTAGCCGCGGCAGCCGCGACCGCGAAGGCAACCAGCTGCGCTTAATTTTTATGGTTGCAGGAATTTTTTTGGCCCTGCTGTCCCCGATTATTGCCATGCTTATCCAACTGGCTGTTTCGCGCCAGCGCGAATATCTGGCCGACGCCAGCGGCGCTTTGCTGACCCGCTACCCCGAAGGCCTGGCGCGGGCGCTGGAAAAAATTTCCGCGGACCAAGAACCACTGGAAGCGGCCAACAAGGCCACCGCGCACTTATATATTGTTAATCCGCTCAAAGAGCATCAAGGCCAATCCAGCGTCGGTTGGTTCGCGAAACTGTTTAACACCCACCCGCCCATTGAGGACAGAATAAAAAGACTTCGGGAAATGAATTTGTAATATGCCCCGGCTCTCAAATAAATTCATCTTAATCGCAGCAATTTTGATCACCGCCTGTTTATTAGTAATCTGGTACTATTCTAAAGCAAAAAAGCAAGGCAACTGTTTTGGAGTCAGCAACGGTTATCCGGCGCACTGTGATAATAATCTAATATATTAACTTCGCAATAACCTCTCCGCGGAAACCGCGGCTTTTTAATTTTTGCGCCAGCTTTTGTTTTTGTTTCGAAAGCTTTTCGTCATAAGTGTTATAACGGGGACCGTCGCCGTCGCCGCCTAATGCCTTAGCCTTATAGCCCGCTTTCTTTAAAACCCGTTCGGCAATAACCAACTCGTCATTAAGGGACAAGCCTTCGTTCAAAACCTTTTCAACAAGTTTGACCGGCAGCCTTTTGGCCAAAAATTTTTTCTTAATGCCATAGTAGCCCAAGTCCTTGTAGGCTTTTACATTTTCCAAAAATACTTCCGCGTACCGTCCATCGTCTAAGTAGCGCTGGCGATGCAGCTCCTCCAGCGTTTGAACGATTATTTCCGGACTATATCCGCGCTGCTGCATTTTATCTCTCATTTCTCCAACGGTCCTAAGGCGCAAGGACAATAAAAATACCGCGTAATCGTACGCGCTGGCGGCATTGTCCGGTTCCTTGGTTTTACTCAAACGTTTGAACATGAGGTAGTTTACGAAGTCCGAATTTTGCTCACTTTTAAATCTGTACTTCGTAAGGTGTTATCACTCTATTGACATGAGTGCTAATTATGATATACTGAAACAAATCCGCGCGCTCTATGGTATAATTATTATAGATTGATTTGCTTTTACGGACAATTCCGCTTACTACTTAATACTTTCTACTTACTACTTTCATGACCAACTTTACCTACATTTTAGAACGCCTGTCGTCCCGCGCTAAAAACGCGCTAATTATGGCGCAATTGGTCAGCGAGGAGCTTAAGCACGACCACATTGGCAGTGAGCATTTGCTTTACGGCGTAGTCAGCGAAAAAAGTTCGTTCGCCGCGGAAATTTTGAGCAAGACCAAGCTGACGCCGGAAGTCGTCAAGCAAGAATTGGTTTTGGTCAACAGCAATAGCGGCTCCGGCGCTTGGAAGCCGATCCTTTCGGACAATTTGAAAGCCGTCATTGAACGCTCGGCCATTGTGGCCAGCCAATATGGCTACCAATTTATTGGCACCGAACATTTTTTGTACGGGATTTTAACGGTGCCGCATAACAAAGCCAAAGTTATTTTAAACAAGCTCGGCGTGGACATCGCCGAACTCGAACAGAACCTATTGAACGTTTTTGAAAATATTTCCAAATTTCCCGACATGTCCGCGGCCGAGGGCGAATCCGGCCGAACTGACATGCCTCCGGCGCCCCAACAGCGCCCGGAGCAAAAAAAAGGCAACGTGCTGGAATACTTTACCACAGACTTAACCAAAAAAGCGCAAAGCGGCTTAATCGACCCGGTTATTGGCCGCAAGCGCGAAATTGAGCGCGTGGTCAGCATTTTAAACCGCCGGACCAAAAATAACCCTATTCTCATCGGCGAGGCTGGCGTGGGCAAAACCGCCATTGTGGAAGGGCTGGCTTTGGCCATTGCCAAACGCGAAGTGCCCGATTCCCTGCTCGACAAAAAAATCCTGTCCTTGGATTTAGCCCTAATTGTGGCCGGCAGTATGTTCCGCGGCGAATTTGAAAACCGCCTAAAGCAAATTATCGACGAGGTCAAAGACAATAAGAGCATTATTTTGTTCATTGATGAGCTGCACACTATGGTCGGCGCCGGCGCCACCACCGGCTCTTTGGACGCGGCCAACATTTTAAAGCCGGCCTTGGCCCGCGGCGAACTGCGCGCCATCGGCGCCACCACGCTGGCCGAATACAAGCAGCACATAGAAAAAGACGCGGCCTTGGAACGGCGCTTCCAGCCAATTTTAGTGGAAGAACCCACCCCCGAGGAAGCGGTGGAGATCTTAAAAGGCATTAAAGCCAATTACGAAAAACACCACAACGTGCAAATTACCGACGAAGCCATTAAAACGGCCGTGGACCTCTCCTCGCGCTACATCCAAGACCGCTTCTTGCCCGACAAAGCCGTGGATTTAATCGACGAAACCGCGGCGTTCCTACGCAGCATTAATTCCAGCTCCAAGCTCCTGCGCGCCACTAAAAAAATTGAATCCGATTTAGCCGCTTTGGAAGAAGAAAAAACCAGGGCCGTGCTGGCCCAGGATTTTACCACGGCCCTGCACTTGCGCAGCCAGGAAGAAAAGCTGCTTAAGCAAAAAAATGAGCTGTCGCGCATGCTGACCAAAGAAAACCAAGAACCCCGGCACGTAATCTCTTCCGAGGATATTGCCCACACCGTGTCCATGATGACTAAAATTCCGCTTAACCGCCTGGCCAAGACCGAAATGGCGCGCTTGTCTCATCTCGACAAAATCCTGAAAACCAAAATTATCGGCCAGGACGAGGCTGTCAGTGAAATCGCCCGGGCCGTGCGCCGCTCGCGCGCGGGCATTACTGATCCGCGCCGGCCTTTAGGCTCGTTCATCTTTTTAGGCCCGACCGGCGTGGGTAAAACAGAAACCGCCAAGGTCCTGGCGCAAGAGGTTTTCCAAGACGAAGACGCGCTGATTCGCATTGACATGAGCGAACTCATGGAGCGCCACAATGTTTCGCGCTTAATCGGCGCGCCGGCCGGCTACGTAGGTTACGGGGAAGGCGGCCGCCTAACCGAAGCCGTGCGCCGCAAGCCTTACAGCGTGGTACTGTTTGACGAGATTGAAAAGGCCAACCCCGACGTGTTCAACATTTTGCTGCAAATCTTGGAAGACGGCCAACTAACCGACGCCGAAGGAAAAAAAGTCAACTTCCGCAATACTGTCATTATTATGACCTCGAATTTAGGCATGCAAGAACTGACCAGCCAAGCCGCCAAAATCGGCTTTGCGGAAAAACAGGCCAAAGAAGCGACGCAGCAAGAACAGCTGGAAGCCGAATACGAACGTATTAAAGACGGCGTTATGGAAAACTTGAAACAGGATTTTCGGCCGGAATTCTTAAACCGGGTTGATAAAATAATTGTATTTAAGCCGCTGGGTTTGGTTGCGCTGAAAAAAATCACCCAGCTGCAAATCGCCTACTTACAATCGCGGCTGCTGGCGCAAAACGTCCAATTCAAAGTCAGCCAGGCGGTAATTAAGTTTATTACCGACAAGAGTTTTGACCCGGCCCAGGGCGCGCGCTTTGTGCGCAAAAACATCCAGCAATTACTGGAAGACCCGCTGGCCGAAAAAATTATTGCCGGCAAGGCCCGTGACGGCGCCAAAATCTCGGCCGACGTAAAAGCCGACAAAATTGTTTTCACTCTGCACAAAACCGAAAAACTTCCGGTGCCGGCGTAATTTCTTGCTGACGATATAAAACACTCTAACAGACCCAGCAAAGGCTCAACCCCGGTTGAGCCTTTAAATTTTCCGCCGACGAAAAAAACAAGTCTAATTTAAAGATATTATTTGACTATCTCTTTGGAGTTTGATACAACTATCAATAGTTTCTATTCCAGGACTGGAGGTGGGCAATGGCCCATTCGGAAGTCGAGTCTTTCCGCGGTCTGGCATTCGCCCAGGCCCGCACCGCAATACGCCGGGGAACCGCTACCACGGAACAAAGGCGCATCTATGAGATGCACCAAATCGGGCACCAAACGGCCCGGATCGGAAAGGAGAACGGGGGCAAGAACCAAACCACCGCCAAAGTGATGCTCGAAGAGGTGCACGAAATCGGCATTCAAGGATGGCGGTGTCGTTCCTGCCACAAAATGAACAGAGACGGCAAGGCAGGGGAAGTCAAGTGCTTCCACTGCAGCAGCCGGTTCAAATTTGTGGTTTCCTAATCGCAGCAGCGCTTCCACCATCTCCGCAACCGCCACAGCCTTGTACACGGCTTTGGCAGGGCCATCTCGTCGCAGATGGCCTTTTTCTTTTTTTAGAAAAATTTTGCATAAACAAAATTGTGCGGTAAAATAACAGTATAATTTTTCGCCGCTTACAATCAATTTTTTTTAAGCTGTTATAGCATTCATTGGAATCATTAAGGCAGCAAGACACCAAGTATGGTACGTCCGTTAACGCCCTGATCTAGCCTGCCTGCGCCTGCTTTCCTGACGCCCATGGCCGCATACCAAAATTTAATCAAACCCTTGCTCAGGGATGCCTGGATTTTTATTTTAGATACGCTCTTCCCCGTCCGCTGCCTAACCTGCGAAGCCGAAGGGCGATTTATTTGCAGCCGCTGCCTAAGCCGGCTGAAGTTGTGCGATAAGCAATGCTGCCTTATGTGCCAACGGCCATCCCCTTTAGGCCTCACCCATCCGGGCTGCCTGACCCCGCACGCCGCCGACGGGCTGGTCTCGATCTTAAATTACCGCGACCAGCGGGTGGCGGATGTTATAATTGCCGGCAAATACCATAGCCTGCCCGGCGCGTTTGAGGAACTCGGAAAGTTCGCCGCGGATAAAATCCCTCAGCTGATGCCGCAATTAAAATTGGCCGGCGCCGTTTTGGTACCGCTGCCGCTGCATCCGCGACGCCTGCGCTGGCGCGGCTTTAACCAAGCGGCAATACTCTGCGAAAGCATTGGCCCAAAACTCGACCTGCCCGCAATGGCCGCGCTAATCCGCGTTAAACCGACCAAAACTCAAAAAGACCTGGACAAAGAACGGCGCGTAAAAAATATCGCCGGCGCGTTCGCCATAAATCCCAGCCTTAAACCTTTAATTGCAAATAAAGACGCGATCCTGGTCGATGACGTGGTCACCACCGGTTCGACTCTGCAGGAAGCGGCTAAAGTCTTAAAGCGCAACGGCGCAAAAAGAGTCTTTTGCCTGACAATTGCCAAGGATTAAAACGCATCAGGCTAATTGGGCAGCCGCCCGCCAGTCTGGCTAAAATCACGGACCATAAAACACCCCGCCTAAAGGCGGGGTGTTTTATGGCAAAGAGGGAGGGGGTTTCGTCCTCGTCCCGCTGCAGCGGAACTTGTAGTCCGGGGTTGCCAAAATGCTGCGCTTGCTCGCATTTTGGATCGCTCGGCCGCTTCCCGATCTGCCGATCGAGACTGGCCTCGCTTCAACCAGTTCGAATTCCGCTTCTAAATATAAAATAACCAATTACCGTAAAGGTAATTGGTTATTTTATGGCGGAGAGGGAGGGATTCGAACCCTCGAACGGGTTTGACCCCGTTACCGGTTTAGCAAACCAGCGCACTAGGCCACTATGCGACCTCTCCATGCGGGATATTTTTCAATTCTTTGGTATTTTACCTAAAAATCGGCACCGGGTCAATCAACCATGAACCAGCAACAAAATTAGTCAAATATGCTACAATACCCCCTGGCAGGATTAGGGATGCGCTAAAATATTACCGCAACCTTGCCGGATAACAAAAAAATCCGTCTAATAAAAAAGCTTTTTGTAACAAATGCGCCAGTCATCCGTCTATATATTTAGTTCTTTAGAAGACAATCAGCCCGGCCGACTACCCGCTGAGGTTTTTAACAAAGCCCGGGGCGGTGATAGTGCCGCTTTTGGCGAGATTTATAACCGATTTTTCCAAAAAATCTACCGCTTTATTTACTTCCGCGTCAGCCACAAAGAACTGGCCGAGGATTTGGCCGAAGAAGTATTTTTGAAGGCTTTTGCCAAGATTCATTCCATTCGCCAAGAACTGGCCTTGGAAGGCTGGCTCTACCAAATCGCCCGCAATCTAGTGATAGATTACTACCGTCAAAAACGGACCGAGGTGGACTTGTCCGCGGTAGAGAATACTTTGGAATACGAATTTAACGTAATTGACGCCCTAAGCCTAGACCAGGACCAAAAACTGCTGCTTAAACTCATAAACCAACTGCCGGAAGAACAACAGATTGTCATCAAACTCAAATTTTTTGAAAATTTAAACAACGAGACGATCGCGGAAATGCTTCATAAAAGCCAAGGCGCGATCCGCGTCATCCAGCACCGCGCTATCACCAAGCTGCAAACTTTATTGCAAAGTCATATTTCAAATAATCATGAATAGTCAGGAAAAAATCTTAGACCAAGCCCTGCTTGAACTTCACCAAGGATCTTCGACCGATAAGGTTTTTTCCAAGTATCCGCAAAATAAGGCCGAACTCGCTCCCCTGCTCAGCCTGGCCCAAAACCTGAGCGAACTCCCCAAAAAAAACACCCCGCTGGGGGCCATGCGCCGCAAGTACGCGCTGACGCCGGTTAAAACAGTTTGGTACCAATCGGCGCGGGTGTTTCGGCTGGCCTCGGTTAGCGCCAGCGCCATGCTGCTTTTGGCCGTACTGGTCGGTACCGGCTACGCGGCGTCCATTAGCAAACCCGGCCAAACCCTGTTTGGACTAAAAAAGAGCGCCGAACATCTGCAGATGGTGTTCGCGCTCAACCCGCAACAGAAGCTTGCGCTGCAGCTGGAAATCGCGCAAAAACGCCTAGACGACGCCAGGGCCATTTTGAATAATCCCCAAGCCGACCCGGCGCAAAGAGCCGCCGCCCTCGCGGAATTAACCAGCGAGACCCAAAACAGCGTAGATGCCGCGGACCAAGCGGCAAAAAACCAGACCACGGCTTTGGCTTTAAGTAAGGACCAACCGCTGCTAAATTCCCTAGAGACCATTACCTCGCAACAACAGGCTTTGGCCAAAAGGCTCCAGCCGCAAATCGCACAGTCGGCCATTGACGCGGCCAAAAAGAACGCGGCAAAAGTCGCGGAAATAAAAAAATATTTGGCCGTGGCGGACAACGAGCAAACCTTAGCGCAACTTAGCTCAAACCCCAACGCCTTTACAGCCAGTGGAACCATCATTAGCCTGGGGAAAACCAGTATTTCCGTAGCCGGCAAAAATTTTGATATTAACGACCAAACCATAATTAAAGATCTGGACAGCGACACGCTGACTTGGTCGGATCTCAAACTCGACCAACAAGTGCAGATTTTGGGCGACAAAACAGACAAAGGTCTGCTAGCCAGGCAAATTACCATCCAAGAATACAGCGACAACGGCCAAGTTAAAGGCGCCACAACCCAATCCACTTCCACGGCCTCCTCCACCGTTGGCAATTTAAAACCGAGCGCTGACAATGGCGAACAAGCGACTCAGCCCGACCCAAACACCGCTGTCGGCACCTTTATTATGGAAGACCCGGCTCCCCAAACAAACTTCAGCAAATAATTAACCGGCTCCTTAAAACTTAAACAACTTGCCTATGCTGTTTTTAAGCGAACAAGGTTCGCCGCAGACTTTGGCAAACTTTGAAGAAATCAAAATTTGTCAAAAACTGCGAAAGCAGCGTTAGGCAAGCAACAAAAAACAACCTTGTTCTAGAGCCAAGGTTGTTTTTGTTTTTTTGGCGAATTGATGGTATAATAATGCCGGTTAAGCATATCAAACCAGACCGACCTTGGAAGCGTGCCGGAGTGGTCGAACGGGGCGGTCTTGAAAACCGCTAGGGATGATGAGTCCCTCAGAGGTTCGAATCCTCTCGCTTCCGCCAAAATATTCAAATAAAATTCAAACCTCAAGCATGGCCCAAAACCAAAAAATTATTTGGCAAGCGCCGGAGTTCCGGCATTATCCCAAAGGCTACGGCTGGTACTTTGCCCTGGGCGCCATCAGTGTTATGATTGTCGGCTATTTTGCCATAGAACGCGACATCTTCGCGGCTATTAGCCTGGGCATTATGGCCTTATTGCTGTTCTATTTTGCCAAACAACAACCGCAAGTTGTGGAAATTGAAATTACCAATAAAGGTATCCGCTACGGCGCGATTATTTTTCCCTACAAACAAATCAAACATTTTTGGATAGTCAGCAACGAACGCCACCGCACTTTGAACATCCACACCACGGCCTGGCTGAATAACATGATTATTCTGCAGCTTGAGGATCAAAATCCGGAAATTGTGCGGGAATATTTAATTAACTATCTGCCCGAACACACGGAAACTGAAGAAACCACGGCCCAGCGGCTAATGCATCGCTTAAAATTTTAACGCGCTTTATCCTCCACTTATTGCCGAGTTTAGAGCGAATATTTAGCGCTTGGCCTTAACCCAGTCCGCCCCGCACCATTTTTTAACACCAGATTACAAAATTTGGCCTCGTAGCTCAGTGGATTAGAGCGTTCCCCTCCGAAGGGAAAGGTCGCAGGTTCGATCCCTGCCGAGGTCACCATTGACCGCTCCATTAATTAGTTCATGAATCTCAATTCATCCATCGAAAATCTTAAAGTTTTAACCAAGCCGCAGATTGCGGCTTTAAAAAAGCTCGGACTAAATACCGCCCGGGAGCTGCTACTTTATTTCCCTCGCCGCTATTTGGATTTCAGCAAAGTAGCGACAATTCGGGATCTGCGACCGGGAGAAAACGTCAGCCTAAAAGTTACGGTAAAAAATATCAGCAAGCGTTTTTCTTTCCGCGGCCGGATATCGCTGGCCGAAGCCTTGGTGTCCGACCAAAGCGGCTCGCTCAAGATTATCTGGTTTAACCAAGGCTACGTCGCGGATCAAATCAGCAAAGGCGACGAGATTTTTTTGGCTGGCTCACCCGAATACTATAAAAATCAACTCCAGCTAACCAACCCCCTTTACGAAAAAGTTTCCGACTTCCCGTTGCACACCGCCCGGCTAGTGCCGGTTTATCGGCTGCCGGAAAAAGTCTACCCCAAAACCTTTCGCCGCGCCATAGCCGCGGCTCTGCCGCTAACAGACGAACTGTCCGATGACTTGTCTGCCGACATTATCCAGCGCCAAAACCTGCTCTCGCTCGCCCAAACCGTTAAACTTTCCCATTTTCCCCAAACCGAGGAAGACGCTAAGCAAGCCAAACGCCGCCTGGCATTTGAGGAAATTTTTTACAACCAGCTGCTGGCCCAGCAGTACAAACTTAAGCTGGCCAAACAACAAAGCTTTGCCATAAAATTTGACCAAAATTTAATTAAGACCTCCCTCTCCCATTTACCGTTTGAGCTGACCCCGGGACAAAAGCGCGCCGCCTGGGATATTTTACAGGACCTGGAAAAACCCCGGCCCATGAACCGGCTGCTGGAAGGAGACGTCGGCAGCGGCAAGACTTTGGTAGCGCTAATCGCGACGCTGGAGACTGAATCCGCTGGCCTGCAAGCCGTCTTACTGGCGCCAACCGAAATTTTGGCTAACCAGCATTACCAAACTATTCACAAAGTTCTCTGCCGCCCGCCGGTTAATTTTAATACCCGCTGCGCGCTCTTTACGCGAAATTTTTGCCTGCTTAACAATAAAACGCTTGAAAGAAAAAAACTCGGTCAGCTTATGGCCGAGGGTATGCCCGGTTTGTACGTGGGCACGCACGCCCTGCTGGAAGAAAAAATTAAATTCAAAAAGTTGGCTTTGGTGGTTATTGACGAGCAACATCGTTTTGGGGTCAGGCAACGGGCAAAACTTATTCAAACAAAAGGAAAAATTCCACATCTATTATCTTTGTCAGCCACGCCTATTCCCCGCACTCTGCAGCTGGCTTTTTACGGCGAACTGGATATTTCCCAAATCAAACAAAAACCGGCCGGTCGCAAACCCATAATCACAAAACTGGTGGACGCGCAAAACCGCAACCAGGCCTATAATTTTATTGGCAATCAGATTAAAGCCGGCTGGCAGGCATTTGTAATTACCCCGCTAATTGAAGAATCGGACAAATTAGGCGTTAAAGCCGCCAAAACCGAAGTCGAAAATTTAAAAAAAATCTTTCCCAATCTGAGCATCGGCCTAATGCACGGCAAGCTCAGGGGCACAGAAAAAGATGCGGTTATGAAAGATTTTTTGGACAACAAAATTCAAATATTGGTTTCCACCTCAGTCGTGGAAGTCGGCGTGGACGTGCCGAATGCCTCGGTTATGCTAATAGAAGGCGCGGACCGTTTTGGCCTGGCCCAGCTCCATCAATTCCGCGGCCGCGTTGGCAGAGCCGAGCATCAAAGCTACTGCTTACTGTTTAGTGACAACCAAAATCCCGAAACTTTGCAGCGCCTGGAAGCTTTTACCAAAACGACGGATGGCTTTGAGTTGGCTGAGCTGGATTTAAAACTGCGCGGTTTTGGTGACATTTACGGCCAAAGCCAGTCCGGCTGGAACTTTAAATATTTTGACCAGACTTATATCTCATTAATTGAGCCGGCTCGCCAGGAAGCTTTGGATATTTTGCAGGCTGATTTGGAATTAGATAACTACCCCGGGCTAAAAGAAAAGCTCACCGGCAAAACTGTGCATTTTGAGTAATCAAACTTTACAAAAACGCACTTTAATGCCATAATACCGCTAATAAAAAGGAGGTCCGAAGGACCTTCTTTTAATTCCGATCAAAGGAGATGCAAATTGTTCGAGAGTATGTGTCACCTAGGTTACCAAACGGGCTCAATGAGCTCATCTGAACACTTCTTCCTCGGCATTCCGCTCAACGAACAGCGGCTAACCGCGGAAGCCTGGGCCAAGAAACACGGCGGTGAGTTGCCGCTGCATTTGGCGGCAATTCCCTTCTCGCCCCGAAGCGCCGGCACGGCCGGCGAATGGGTAGCGCGCAATCAAAGCCAAACCCGCGCGACCGCGGCAAAGGCCTGACACAAACCCAACGTTTACGATTTCAGCCTGGCTTGACCGCTCATCAAGACTGGCTGAGGAACACGCCGCGGCCACGGCAATCGCAAGCTTAAACCTTGAGAACAACCAAGCAGAGCCTTCGGCTTAACAACTCCCCCGAAGCCGAATCGCGGGCTATCCGACCCGCGCTGTCCGGTTCATGCTTGGGCGCTCTTGAGCCCATATTCTCACCCTGGCAACCTGGGGGTACCAGAGGTGATAGGGCGCGGCCGGCAGGACAAACCGGTTGCGCCCTTTTTTATTTCACCCTGTTTCAAACTAAACCACAATCAGCTTAAAGCAATTTTATGGCCTCCGCCAGGGTTTTAACCGGCAGGACGTCTATTTGACCGGTCTTAAAATTCCCCTTGCCCTTGGGGCAAATGAAGCGCTTAAAGCCCAATTTTTGAGCTTCTTTTATTCGTTTTTCCAAATTGGGCACAAACCTGACCTCACCGGACAGCCCAAGCTCCCCGACAACCACCGTATTGGCCATAACCGCGTCTTTTAATGAGGAAACAATCGCCAAAGCCACGGCCAAGTCCGCGGCCGGTTCATCGATTTTAATGCCGCCAACCACGTTTATATAAATATCCTGATTGGACAAGTTCAAGCCCGCGCGTTTAGACAAAATCGCGGTTAATAACTGCAGGCGGTTGGCGTCAAAACCGGCCGTGGTGCGCTTGGGGTAGCCAAAATTACTCGCCGAGGTCAAAGCTTGGATTTCCAAAAGCAGGGCCCGGCTACCCTCCATAACCGACGTAATGGCGTTCCCCGAAGCTTTTAGCTGCTCTTCATCCAAAAATAGCTGCGAGGGGTTTTTTACCTCGGCCAGTCCTTGCCCCTGCATCTCGAACACGCCAACCTCGTTGGTCGTGCCAAAACGGTTTTTGACACAGCGCAAAATCCGGAACGACGCAAACCGCTCGCCTTCCAAATATAGCACCGTGTCCACCATATGCTCCAAAGTTTTCGGTCCGGCCAAATAGCCTTCCTTGGTGACGTGGCCGATAATGATAAAAGAAATATGCAAAAGTTTGGCCAGGCGCATAATTTTTTGCACGGCATTGGTCACCTGCGCCACGCCGCCGGCCACGCCGCTGGATTGCTCGCTATACATGGTCTGAATGGAATCCACCACCACTATTTCGGGATGTCTGGCCTCAATGGTAGCCAACACCGCGTCCAAATCGATTTCCGAAAGCACCTGGAGTTCATGGTCGCTGCGAATGCGGGCGGCGCGCAACTTAATTTGGTGTACCGACTCCTCACCCGACACGTAAAGGATATTTTTAACATTCATGGACAACTGCAAGGCCAACGTGGATTTACCGATGCCCGGATCCCCGCCTAGCAGCACCAAGCTGCCGGGTACCACTCCGCCGCCGACCACATCGTCGAACTCGCCAATGCCGGTGACGATCCGGCAGCGATCTTCAATATTGATACTAGCCAAATCCACCGGCGCGGCCGTTTTGGCCCCCAACGAGGAGGAACCGGCCACTTGCCGCTGCTCCTCCAGGGTATTCCACTCTCCGCAATTTGGACACTTACCCTGCCAGCGCGCAGCCTTGTGGCCGCAATCGCTGCAGACAAAAACAGTCGTAGGTTTAGCCATATAACGAATTAGATATCAAAAATAAAAATGGCAATGCAAAATTGGGAAATTATGTCATTGTCATTTTTATTTTAAACTATGATTTTGTATTTTGACTTTTGCGGCTTTTATTTTCAGCAAAAATCAAAATGAGATCAGACCGGGTTATTGCCCCGCGGACGCGGACAAATCCAGGTAATACAACGCCCCGTCTTGCGCGTTCTTGAAAAACAGTTTACTGCTGGCATTATCTAAGAACAGGTTGCGGGCGTCAATAGCCAAACCGCTGCCCGGATCATACTGCTTGTTCTGGTTGCTTTGGGTATCAATTTTATAAATTTGGTCATTGGTCAAACCGCTGCCGCCGGCTACGCCTTTTTGCGGCACTGCGGCATAAACTGTCTGGCTGTCCGCTCCCCAGACCGCCTTATCCGGCGTGGTTGAGGCATTAAGGCTCTTTACCTCGCTCGTCAACAAATTGTAATACCACAATTGATAAACCTCACCGCTGGGATCCTTTTTGCCGAACAAGAATTTTTGACTGTCCGGGCTCCAAAGCACGCCGGAATTATAACCGTCCTTAACCAGGCTTTTCCAAACTTTACCGTCGGGCGTGGTTAAATTTATGGGATTGGTCGAGCTGCTGGAATTTTGCTCAAAATACAGAATATTTTTGCCGTCCGGAGAAATATTTATCTGATCGTCAATCTCCCACATATCGGCAATGTACTTCCAGTTCTTAGTATCGGGATCGCCGATATTCAAGGTGGCCTTATTGTTTTCCAGCCAAATATACAGCACCTGGGTGCCACTGGGCAGCCAATCTATGGACTCAACCTGCGCCGGCAAATCCTCGTAGCTGCGAGTATTATTATTAAAA
>JAGWQI010000019.1 GCA_028870105.1 Patescibacteria group bacterium | reverse complement strand
TAAAATCAGGGCAATAACACCTAACGACAAAGCCCACCAATATTGGTTAAAAAAGTTCGTAAAATTAATCAACATCACGGAAATAAACGGCAAGCTACCGCCCTGTTCCTCGAGAACAGAGGTCAATTTTGGCAAAATAAATTTGAACATCAGGCCAATCACCGCCACCATGGCTCCCAGCACGAAAATCGGGTAAGTCATGGCGCTTTTAACCTTGCCCACCAACTCGTAATCCTTTTCCAACTGGTCGGCCAAATAGACAAAAGATTTATCCAGCGACCCGGAGGCTTCGCCAGACCGAACCAAACTGACGTAAACATTACCGAAAACCCGTTCGTGCCTGGACATGGCGGCCGACAGGCTCTCCCCATTTTCCACGTCCGTAATAATCGCCTTGGTCACCTCGAGCAAATAAGCCGTAGAAATTTGTTCCTGTAAAATTCGCAGCGACTGCAAAATTGGCACCCGCGCCGAAATAAGGGTGGACAACTGACGAGAAAACATGACCAACTCTTTATTACTTACTGACTTACCAAAGGGGTTCAGCCGCGCCAAAATATTATCCTGCACTTCGGCCAAGTCCAGCAAAAATAGACCGTTCTCTTCCAAAAGTTGTTCAGCACGGGACGCGTCGCTGGCAATTACCTCACCCAAGCGAACCTGTCCATCTTTGTTTCTGGCTTTATATGTAAACTTCATAGACTTTGCAAAATACAAATTTTTAAGAACTCACAAACAACCCGTGCAGTCGGACTCATTCGCGTCTCGTAAAATTTATGACACTAATGACAAGAAATAATCGTTATCTAGCACAAAATTCTGCGCCACTTCAAATTCCACCAAACCTTGTTTAACCAATAGCGCCAAAGTCTTATCGAGCGGCACCATACCCTCTTCCAAGCTTGTATGAATCACATTAGGAATTTCGTATACTTTGTTCTCGCGAATAACGTTACGGATGGCGTGATTAGTGACCATGATTTCATAAGCCGGCACTCGGCCGCCGCCAACCTTCGGCAATAAGCGCAGACTCACTACGCCGACCAGCACGCTAGCCAACTGCGACCGAACCTGCGATTGCTGCTCGCCCGGGAACACATCAATGATACGGTCAATACTCTGAGACGCATCGTTAGTGTGTAAGGTACCAAACACCAAGTGCCCAGTTTCGGCAATGGTCAAAGCCGCGCTCATAGATTCCAAATCGCGCATTTCACCGACCAACACCACATTAATATCTTCACGCAAAGCGGCTTTCAGCCCGTCGGCAAAACTAAGCGTATCCAAATACAGTTCGCGCTGGCTGATTGTCGACATGTTCGGCGTAAACACAAACTCGATCGGGTCCTCAATGGTCAAAATATGTTCCGGCCGAGTATTATTAATTTCATTGATCATCGCGGCTAAAGCCGTCGACTTACCGTGCCCCGTCGGACCAACCACCAGGACCAGCCCCTGCTTGCGCTCAACGAATTTGCGCATCATCGGAGGCAAGTTTAACTCCTCTAGCGTCTTAATGCGGTTAGGGATAACGCGCATGGCAATACTAATTGAACCTTTCTGCCGGTAGGCGTTAACGCGAAAACGAACATTATCTTTAAACGCATAGGAAAAATCAATCTGCATTTGCCGGACAAACATCTGCTGTTGCGCGGGATTAAGCAACACACCAAGCAAATCGTTAATCGTCTCCATGCTCAAAACTTGATAGTTATCCAAACGCAGCAACGCCGTATCTACCCTAATAATCGGCGGTTCGCCGACTATCAGGTGCAAATCTGAGGCGTCGCGCTCCAAAACTATCGACAATAATTTATTTAATTCGAGTTCACTGGCTTTATACATAGACGATTATTTAAAAATTTTTAATTAAGGTCTTGGCCAAGGCGACCACGTCTTGCGGCCTGGTAAATTTGCGATCAATGTGGGCACTAACCCCGCGCCCTAACAAACTTTTTATTTGCTCGTCGCTATTACCAAGCCCTACCGTAATAATTTGCGTAGCCGGAGAGTGAAATAAAAAATCTTCGGTTTTGGCCTTGGCCAAAACATTGAATATCTCCAAATTAATCAAAATCAGCTGAGGACTAAACCCTACCAGCGCTTCGTGGAGCCGGTCAGCGGCCTGAGAAGTTTTCACTTCAAAGCCATGGCGACTCAAATGATAAAAATATAACGCCAACAAGTACTCATCGGGCTCCACCACAAAAATACGCTTGCTGACCACAGGCAAGTTAACCAGCTCGCTGATTTGAAATTTTTGTTTAATAACGTAACCCATAAATATTTTTGACTCACAAGCATCTCGCCAACTGGCAACGCTATTCTGTTGTGACCCGGATTATCTCCTCCATGGTGGTCTCGCCACGAAGCAATTTAATTATGCCGTCTTGTTTCATAGTAATCATTCCGAGCTTAGCCGCGGCCTCATAAACCCTCCTGGTTGACGCTTTAGCTAGGATCAATTCCTGGATGTCCGGCGTCACCGGCAAGGCCTCATAAATACCAAAGCGTCCAACGTAACCGGTCCGACCGCATTTTTCACAGCCCACGCCTTTAAAAATCTTCAAATTATTTGGGTCAAAACCCTCAATGTAATCACTGGGCACATTTTCTAGCGATTTGCGAATTTCTTCTTCCACAACTTTGGTCAACGGCACCTCCTGACGACAATCAGGACAAACCTTGCGCACCAAACGCTGCGCCATCACCAAATTAACCGAAGCTGTAAGCAAAAACGGCTCAATACCCATATCTATCATGCGGGGCATGGCGCCGATGGCGTTATTGGTGTGCAGAGTGCTGAACAGCAAGTGGCCGGTTAGCGCGGCGTGGACTGCGATTTCCGCCGTTTCTTTGTCACGAATTTCACCGACCATCACAATGTTCGGATCCTGGCGCAAAATACTGCGCAAACCGGCGGCAAATGTCAAACCAATATCAGGGTTAATCTGGCTCTGGTTAATGCCTTCAATGAAGTATTCCACCGGGTCTTCCAAAGTAATAATATTGACAGTCGGTGTGTTTAAAATCGATAGTATCGAGTACAGCGTGGTGGACTTGCCGCTCCCAGTTTGGCCAGTAATCAAAAAGATGCCGTGGGTCTTTCTAATATTCTCTTTAATCCACGCCAAAGCCCGACCGCGAATCCCCAATTGTTCCAGAGTCGGCGCGTTGGTGGTCTTGTCCAAAATACGCATGACAATCTTTTCCCCGTAGATCAAAGGCAAAATTGACACACGCAAATCAACCGACTTCTTACCCACATCCACATGAAACCGGCCGTCCTGCGGCAAACGGGATTCGTCAATTTTCAAATTGGATAAGATCTTAATACGGGTAATAATGGCCGCGTGGATGCTCTTGGGCAACATCAACGAGGTGTGTAGTATACCGTCAATGCGGTAACGCACGCGCACATCCTTTTCCGACGGTTCAATGTGAATATCGGAAGCATTGCCCTCAATGGCGTTAGACAAAATCACGTCCACAATTTTAATAATCGGGGCATCCTCGATAACCGCTGGCTTAGCCTCTTTGAGAACCGTTTGCGGCTTCTGACCCACGGATTCTTTGATTTCAATGTCTTTTAACGCTTCCCCAACGACTTTCTTGAGATTGCGCTTTTTGCCAATAATCACGTCCACGGAATTAGCCGAAGCTAAATACAGCTGAACCTGCAAATTTTGTTTTTGACCTAAAAATTCCAAAGCCTCCAGGGCCGATAGATTGCCCGGATCAGTCACCGCGACCTTCAGCACCCGTCCCTGCAACTCAAACGGCGCAAAATTGTAAAAATTCATCGACTCCTGCGGAATAAGCGCTAACACAGTGGGCACGACTTGCAATTGCCTCAGGTCAATGTAAGGCAAGTTAAAAAAAGCGGCTTTGGCTTTGGCTAAGTCCTCTTCCGCTAAAATCTTCCGCGATATCAACAACTGATCAAGTGTCTGCCCGCCAGATTGTCCAAGACTTTTGAGTTCTGCGGCGGTCTGCGGCTTTATAAAACCGTTGTCAACCAAAAATTGTTCAAAGCTGACAGCGGCAGTGTTTGACGGCAAAACCTTCGAATCCATAAAATATTTTTTACTAAAACCGCCCTCACTACTTCGGCAACGGCGGTGGCTGGATTAAAGAAGAAGTCGCCACGCCCACATCGGTAGTGGTATTCAGCTGCGGGTACTGTACGGCGTCAAATTGAAAGTGATGCGAATTCGGTTCGGCCACGACTGAAAAATCCCAAGGCTGACCGCCATTAGGCAGAATATCCTGCGCTTTGACCTGGGCCGAAGTTTGGGACTGATTGGCTGGCGACCCACTGCCAGAAAACAGGCCATTGTACAACACCCAACCGGCCGCGCCAAAGGCGACCACGATCACAATTATTTGAATGAGTTTTTTAGTCTCCATTATTGCGCGCCAAAATAATAAGTAACTAAATTGAGCTGCATGGCAATCTGCCCATCTTGTCCAGGCCCTAAAGACATCGACTGGATGTCGATTAACCGCCCGTAATTTTCAAATTTAGTGATTAAATCTAGCAATTGATCTAAAGTGCCGCTAACGCTAACAGCCACGTTGACCGGCTTTAACTGCCGGGTTTGCCCGTAAGGATCGGCCAACAGCTGTTTGTCGCCGGCAACCGGCGCCGTGCTCTGGGTGTTAATATTAACGTTATTAACCACAATGCCGGAAGACTGGATCAGCCGGTCAAACAGCATTTCAGTCCTGACCTGCCGCTCAGACAAAGGCAGGGCCTGGTCCAGTCTGGAAATATCAGCGTCGTGCTGGCTAAGATCGGCACTTAAATTGCGCAAAGTCTCAATGTCAGTATTGACCGATTGCACCTGTTTCTGCACCTCGTCGTTCTGGGATTGCTTTGCGGCCAATTCCGCGCTTTTCGGCGAGACGATAAACCAATAAAACAACACGCCGACAATCAATAACAGAACAATCTCAACCATGGCATTCCTAGCCGGCCTAGGCATGTTCGTTTGAAACTTAGGAAGTTTAGTCTGAATATCAAAACTCATAAAATCAAATTAATTGCCAAGGCCGGACCAGCTATAATTTAGTAAAGACTTGTCAAAAGTCAGCCGGGCCTCAAGGTCGTAGGGCGAATCCGGACCAATACCCGTCCTCTTTAAACCATTTACGACTAGGTTGCTAAAATATTTATTAAATTGCGGCTGATCAAAAACCTGAATATACTTATCCACCGCATTTAAGTCGGACAATGTAACGCTCAACTGCAGGGTCCCTTCGGAAGTCACGCGCATGCTGCTATAGCTGCTGCCCTTCAAAGTCGCCGCGGCCAGGGCCGGAAACAAATGCGACCAATAAAGATGGCCGGCGACCAAAGTATTGTACTGCTTTAGCTGCGCCTGCCTGGTATAAACCTCTTCCCGGCCCGAAATATCTTTCACTGACTCAGCGGCTTTGGCTAAAGCCTGCTGGCCGCTGCTGATAGCGTGCTCTGTCTGACTAATCCGATACCATAACCACCCGTAATAAACGCCCAGCCCCAAAACCGCAGCCACAAGCACATTGGCAATAATCTTCGGCAAGACGCCGGCAAGGTTTTCGGACGGACTTTTTTGTTTTAGCAGGTTTATTTGAGCCATAAAACTGATGATCTGCGCCGGCCCCCTACAGGCCTAACGCTTGACCTAAAGTTTTGGTTTTAAATTTCGCTTTTCTTACATTATTCTTTTCTTAAGGCCAACCCAATGGCAATGGGCAGGCTTAAACGGTATCGCTCCAAAATCGCGGCTAGGCTCTTACCATAACTGACAGCGTGAAGCGGATTGCCCAATTCCACCGGAATCTCCAAGTCGGCAAAAAACTGTGCTGCCGCTGGCAAATTCGCGCCGCCGCCGACCAAAATTATTTTTTCCGGCTTCTTTTTGTACTGCGACTGGTACAAGGTCAACAACTGTTTGATTTCCGTCTTGATAATGTTTAAAATCGGCCGGATGGCGTCTGGGATAAAAGCCGTGCCGCTAACGCCGAAGTCTTTTTTAAACTGTTCGGCCCGCGTCTCGCTGATATTCAAAGTCTGCGCGATTTTGGCCGTAATCGTCTCTCCGCCAATGTTCAAATTGCGGGACAGGCGCAGAAAACCTTCTTCAATTACGTTTAGGCCGGTACTCTTGGCTCCTATATCAATTATAACACAACTTATGGCCGCGTTGCCGATCAGCGAACGAATTAGGGCCAAAGCCTCAATTTCCCCGACCTCAGGCTCAAGACCGGCCATGTCAAACAACTGCAAATAATTTTTAGTGATTTGCTTCGGCACGGCCGTAAGCAAAATTTTCACGTTACCGCCCTTCAACCCAGCCACCGGCTCCGAGACCACGCTCCAAGATAGGTCTATATCAGCCAAGGCCAAAGGGATATACTTTTTTGCCTCGTGCTCCACGGCCGCGCCCATCTCGGCGTCGCCCATTTTAGGCAACTCCACCACAGAACTGAATACCGAGATATTGGGAAAGCTAATAACGCACTTATTCGTGGTTACCCCAGCCCGGCTAATCAAAGTTTTTAACAATTTGGCCATGGCCGGCAAAGCCACGCTATCGTTCTTGCCGCCCAATTGATACGGAGAGTTTACAATACCGTAGGTATCTAAAACTGCCTTTTCCCCGTGGGTAATTTGCGCGATTTTAATGTTGGACGTGCCTATATCCACCCCTAAAATCGCATTTTTTTTCGAGAACAAGCCGGAAAAAAGCATGGAATCAAAAAATTTTTATTTGAAACTTAACGCGCAATGAACTTTACCGCAATTTCGTTTTGATTTCAGAACCTAAACTCCAAAACTGGTTTTATCATAATATAATTAAGACAGGTTGTCAAAGAAATCAATCTCTGCTAAAATAGCTTAGCTTGGGGCGATTAGCTCAGATGGTTAGAGCGCGTCACTGATAATGACGAGGTCTCAGGTTCGATTCCTGAATCGCCCACCACAATACCCTGGGCGGCCGCAACATAAAATACCAAACCATGTCGTTTTTCCCGCGTCTGATTCTTTCAGTTATAATATTTGGCCTAGGTTTTCTGTGCATGCGCTACTCGGTGCAGATTACGGACCAATACTCCGGCAAAATCGACCTAGCCGAAAAGTACCTAGGCATCGGCATCGGCGCCGGCACCTACACTTTCTGGAAACTATTCGGCCTAACACTTTGCGTCTTGTCCATATTGTGGCTATTTAACGTCCTGCCCACCGGCCCAGCCACCCCGCCTAGCACGACATCGATGTTAATCCGGATGATATAATACTCCCGAGGCTTCCCTCGGGACTTTTAAAACCTACAAGAAAGATGCGCCCGCAGCTAGCGACAAGACGCATAGTTTGCGACCCAGCACTTTTTATTGGGGACATGGCTCAGTTGGTTAGAGCACCATCCCGCACTTTCTAATGGGGATATAGCTCAGTTGGTTAGAGCGTCGCATTTGCAATGCGAAGGTCGCCGGTTCGAATCCGGCTATCTCCACCAGAAAATGCGGGACCGTGCGCGAGTTAGGGGTCTAGCCCCGTCTCGGCAAAAAAAGATCTTTCCTAAGATCCGCCAAAACGCTAAAATATCGTTATATAATGTATTATATAATAACCATCAAACTTTCTTATGCTGCAAACTTTTAAGCAAGCCGACCACCAGACTTTGGCGGATATCGCCGAGGAAAAGCGCGTCCGCAAAACCGACGAGCTTTTTTTGTTATTCTCCTTAGGCAGCCAGTTTGACCATCTCATTAAGCAAAAACTGGACACCCTTGGGGTATTTTGCCTAGTCGCGGACCCCGCTTCGGTGACCGCCGACGACGTAAAAAAATTAGCGCCCAAAGGCATTATTCTTTCCGGCGGCCCAGCTTCGGCCTACGAGTTGCCGCCCTTTGACGGCAAAATTTTTGACTTAGGCATCCCGGTGCTAGGGGTTTGTTTGGGCTTTCAAATGTGGGCTTACCACATTGGCGTACCGGTGACGCTGTCGGAAAAACGGGAATTCGGCACCCACACTTTTAATTTTTCTGGCGATAATCCGCTGTTTGCCGGGGTACCGGCAAAGTCCCCCGTTATGGAAACCCACGGCGACATAATAAACCCGGACCCGAAGCTGGAAATCATTGGCACCACGGATAACACCCCGGTCGCGGCCGCCCGCCACGGACATCTCTGGGGCGTGCAATTCCACCCCGAGGTCACCGAAACGCAATACGGCGGCCAAATTTACGAAAACTTTTGTTTTGGCATCTGCGGCGGCCGCGACCGCTTCCCCGCCGCGGAGATGGCCGCACAAAAAATTCACGAACTGGCGGCGGCCATCCGGAGCAAAAAGGTGCTGCTGGCGCTGTCCGGCGGCACGGATTCTGCCGTCGTCGCCTACTTGCTTAAAAGCGCAATCAACAGCAATAAACCGCACGGATCCGCCGCACACCAAGACGCGCCAGCCGGAAAACCGTCAGTTTTGGGCGTGTATATTAAGGGTATCGACCGACCTGACGACGAACACAATGTCCACAAATATTTTAGTGGTCAAGATTGGATTAAAGTAAAAACCGTGGACGCGACCAAGGAATTTTTAGCGGCGCTCAAGGGCAAAATTTCTATGAAAGACAAACGCCTGGCCATGCGCGGAATCTACAAACAACTCTTAGAACAACAAGCCGAAACTTTTGGCGCCGATTTTATTGCCCAAGGCACGCTATACACCGACGTCTCCGAAACCGGCGGTGGCTATGACAGCGGCGCCAAAAAAGCCCAAATCAAAATCCACCACAACGTTAATTTGGAATTTAGCTTGCCGGAACTGCAGCCGTTACTCGACTGCGTCAAAGACACGGGCCGCAACATTGGCCGCTCACTTGGCGTGCCCGAAGAGCTGCTGCTGCGCCATCCCTTTCCCGGTCCAGGACTAATCGTGAGGATTGAAGGCGAAGTAACAGCGGAAAAACTGGCGATCGCCCGGAAAGTCGACGGGATTTTTATTGAGGAGCTGCGCCAAGCCAAGCTCTATGACAGCGTTTGGCAAGCTGGCGCCGTAGTCACGGCCAGCAATATTACCGGCACCAAAGGCGACGACGCAGTAGAGGGCCACGTGGTGGCGCTATGGGCTGTCTGGTCGGTTAACGGCTTTACCGCCCGCGCCGCGGAGCTGCCTTACGAATTTTTAAAACACGTTTCTCGAAGAATCACGAATGAAATTAGGGAAGTGGGCGGGGTGGTTTACCGCATATCCGACAAACCTCCCGTCACAATCGAGTGGGGATAACAAAACTCCGCCTAAGGCGGAGTTTTTAATTTCCGATTTAAGAATAATTCGGCGCCTGTTTGGTAATCTGCACATCGTGCGGATGGCTCTCTTTTAACCCGGCCGAAGTAATCTGGACAAACTTGGCTTTTTTATACAATTGGTCCAGATTGGCCGCCCCCAAATAACCCATGCCCGATTTTAACCCGCCGACTAACTGGTTAGCCACTTCCGCCAGCGGTCCCTTATAAGCTACGCGTCCTTCAATGCCTTCCGGGACCAATTTGGAAACCGTCAGGCTGTCTTGGCCGTAGCGATCCTTGCTGCCTAAAGCCATGGCGCCCATGCTGCCCATGCCGCGATAAGCCTTGTATTTTTTACCGTTCTCTATGGTAACTTCGCCAGGTGCCTCGTCGGTGCCCGCCAAAAGGCTGCCAACCATGACCGTGTTGCCGCCCGCGGCCAAAGCCTTAACTATGTCGCCCGAAAGTTTAATACCGCCGTCCGCGATCAGCGGCACTTTGGCTCTACGGCAGACCGCGGCGCAATCCATAATCGCCGAGAGCTGCGGCACACCCACACCCGCCACGACCCGCGTAGTGCAAATACTGCCCGGACCGACCCCAACCTTCACCGCGTCCGCACCTGCGGCTATTAGGGCTTTAGCCCCGCCGGCCGTGGCCACGTTACCAGCCACCACGTCAACCTGCCGATACTTCCCTTTGATCGTTTTTACCGCCTCTATTACCCGCTGGGAGTGCCCGTGCGCGGTATCCACCACAATCGCATCCGCGCCGGCTTTAACCAGCTGCTCCACCCGTTGCAAAAAATCGCCGCTGGCTCCAACAGCCGCCGCGACCACATGTTTAGCGGCTTTAACTTTGGCGACTTCCGCCGCCTGTCGCTCGGCCGGCAAATTTTTGTGAATCACGCCAATACCGCCTAACTCGGCTAATTTAATAGCCAAGGCGCTTTCCGTGACCGTATCCATGGCGCTGCTGCAAAGCGGAATTTTTAAACTGACGCGTTTGGAAAACCGGGCTTCAGTGCCGACTTCAGTCGGCAAGACTTGACTATAATTCGGCAACAACAGCACATCGTCAAAAGTTAACGCGAGCGGAATTTTAAGCATAAGCAAAAATTAGATATTTCTTACTATAACATACCCGCAAAAAAACCGCCACGAGGGCGGTTCGACGTAAATGGCTTTATCCCGCCATCCACAGCACGCAAGCTAACATGGCGACCATGGAACCATTGACGATCAAGTTCAAGTGCTGAATATGGCGCTTTAAGCCAATGGCCAAAACCATGCTCGACAACAGTCCAATCACGAAAATCAGATAAAATTTGGTCTCCATGGATTTAGGGTCAAACGTCCAGCCAAGCCAACTGACTTGCGCGGGCCGGGCCGTGGACGCGCCGAGCACGTCAAAATTAGTCGTGGTCGTGTTGCTAAAATCCGCCAGCTGCATATTGGCCGTTTGGCCGCGCAGATCTTGGGCCGCTAAACGCACCGTTAAGTTGCCGTTGGCTAGGTCAGCCAGGGCGATTTGTCCAAACCATTGCCCGTCGGATTTAGGCGAAAGCATAATGGCTTGCTGGCCAAAATAGGCCAAAACTTTTACCGGCTCGCCGGCAAGCGTGGCGCTGATTTGCAGCTGCTGGTCGTGGATTTGGGTTTGTGCCTCGCTAATTACAAGCTCTGGTACCGGCGTTTTTACGGCGGCTACGGTAGCAGGCGCCGGCACGGGCGTGGCTTGCACTGGCGTCGGCGCGTCGCTTAAGGCCACGGGCTGTTGGGCCGGCGTGCCGAACATTTGCACCACGAAAATCGCCGTATGCCCCTGGTACTGCCCCTGCGAAATGCCAATGCCGATTTGCTCAAAATTCTTATTCAAAATATTGGCCTTATGCCCCGGGCTATTCATCCAGGCGGTCTCCACATTCTCTGCTTCGGTAAAATTCACGGCCAAATTCTCGCCGGCCATCAAATAATTATAACCGGTGGCCACAATAAAATCCCACGGGGTCTTGCCGTCCGGCGTGGTGTGGGCAAAATAACCTTTAGCCAGCATGTCGTCGGCCTTGGCCTGGGCGGCCTTGTCGAGGCTCGCATTTTCTTGCAACGCCGCCAAATGGTACTGGGAGCGCGACTCGTTGGTTAGAGCAATAATGTTCTGCTCGGTAATGGCCGAAGAAAAGGCTGGCGCGATTGGCCCAAAGGCCAGCAGTGAAATAGTAAAAATCTTGGCGCAAACCAACAGCCCCGAAAACAGCGCCAAAGCGCGGTCGGAAAGCGCGTGCGGATGATAATTGTTCCGCGCGTGCGGGATAAAATGATCTTTTAAGTGCCTTCCTGTCGCCACAACGCCGTCCACCACTCGCTGAAATTTAGGCTGCGGCCAGGTAAGGACTGATAGCAAATACTCCATTTTTGTTTTTGTCTCGCCAAGCCAAAATCCCAAACTCAGTCCGGAATTTCAGATTCCGGCATTCGCGCTTGAGACCCAGGCTGGCTTATTTTGCTTTGCCTTTTGTTTCTAAAATTCGGCTCTAATTTTGGGGCCGAATCTCAATTTATTCCTATACATATTATAGCACATCGAACAAAAAAAAGCAAGCCTTAAACTGTCTGGCTTGCCACAAAACTCTTTTAGCTATTTTTTGTGAGTCACCGCATGGTGCACGGTAATCGCCGAAGCGTCGGCCTGGCTGGTATCGCTCAACATGATCCAACTGACCAGCGAAATGCCGCTGACCAACAAGAACACAATGGTCCAAATAAACCAACGAGGATCATAATTGTCTTTAGCAAGGGAGGGGTTAGGCACTGGCATAATATTTATGAGTTGATTAATTTTGTTTTAAATTTTAACGAATTAATTTACTAACCTGCTGCTTGGCCAGCCGGACGGCAGCAATGGCAAAGCCCACGCACACAATCCACAACAAAATTATCGGAAATACCACCCATACGCCTTTGGGGTAAAACACGGCAAAAGCGAAACAAACAATGCCCAAGGAATAAATCTCGATCAACAAAATCACTACTAAGGCCTTGACCAGCTGGCCAACCACGGAACCGGCAAACAACTTGTGGACGCGGTACCCCTCAATAATCAAATAAATGCTGCCTAACGCCAAAACCGCCAAAGACAGCCACAAGTAAGTTAATAGATTGGAGAACATTTTTGTTTCGAATCAGCGTGTTGGCCAAAACGGCCCGCCGACCTATTTAAATTTACTGCCAAAGTGACGCAAATATTATAGCAAAAAACGGCCGGTCTCACAAATTACTGCCCTTGGTGCTCGATATTCAAATCCAGAATCAGCAGCAAAATGGCCAACAGGTCGGAAAGCAGACAATATTGGCAAACCTGCCGGATAACGAAGAATTGCAGGCTCAAAAACACCAATGCCATCAGGCTGCCCAGTGCGAGGGCAATAGTCAGCAGCTTGCGCCAAAGACGATAGTGGTTAGCCAGTAGCGCCGCCACAATGACGCCGGCAAAAAACAAAATGCCCCAATCGGCCAGCGGCAAGCCCAAGAGCGTCGAATAACGGCTGGCCAGCACGGCTTCACAGCCATGGGTGAGGTCGCAAGGCACGGAGTAACCCAAAGCCTTGGTCACGGCCAAATAAATCGAATCGGCGAAGCCGACCAAAGCGAGCAAAACAATAATGTCGTGTTTGTGCTTTTTGTGGATCATGTTAAAAGCTTAGCATACTTTTGGCCATAAAAAAACTCCCCCTCGCGGGGGGAGTTTTTCAAAACAGCTTAATACTGATTGCCGCCGCCATAACCGCCGGAGCGGGGCGCGCGGGGTTCCAACGGGCGGGCTTCCTTGACCAGCAAGGTGCGGCCGCCGTATTGGCTGTTGTTTAAAGCAGCCATGGCCGCGTCGGCGTCGGCGTCGCTCTCGAATTCCACGAAACCGAAGCCGCGGCTGCGACCGGTCATCTTATCGGTAATGACCGTAGCCGAAGCCACTGTGCCGTGCTGCGAAAACAGCTGCTTAAGATCGTCGGACGTGGTCGCCCAAGGGATACCGCCGACAAACAACTTCTTAGCCATAAAAAACAGGCCTTTCAATAAGAGCTCATCTTACACCCTTACTAACTTATAAAACAATTTAAATGCGAACCGGACACTAAAGATGAACTCTTTAAGGCCTGACGCTTAAATTAAGATGATAGCGGCATTATAGCAAATTACCGTAGTCTTGTCCAGGCTTAGTTTGGCTAGCGAAGCATACGCCGGCAAACAAAACCGGCCTGTTTTTCAGGCCGGTTTTGTTGGTACCAATGGTTATATTTTAACTGGCGTGAGTCTCGTGGTGGTGAGACGCGGCCGCTTCGTGATGCTCTTCATGGCCGTGGGCCTTGTGCTCTAGGCGCTTTTCCAGCTCGCGGGCCAGGAACATGGCAAAGGCAAAACTAAACAACAGTCCGAGCAAGCCAGCCGCCGCGCACATAAGCAGCAAGTTATTTTCGCGGCGTTCAATCTCGCGCAAAGACCGTCCGGCCAGCACAAAACCGGAAGCGTGGCCGCCAAAACGCTCAACCACAACCGCAAAGCGCATGCCCGAACGCGGTTGCCAGGTAAAACGATCTTCACCGGATTTCTTGACGCGGTCAAACACGCCGGAGGGCAGATTGGGCAACTGGCCGTCTAGGGCCACGCTGCCGCCAGTGGGTTTGCCGCTATCGTCGTATAACACCACAAACGGCGACAAGCTGGCCGACAGCGACGTAGTCGGATTAGCCGGCACAATGGCCTGGGCTGGCGCGCCCTGGGCAATGGCATTACTAATATCTTCCGCGATTTGCACCTGCGGATCGTTAGCCGAAAGGCGAAAATTCTGTTGCACCGCGGCGTAAACCAAACCACAAATAATCACAACAGCCGCGGCCAGCGGCAGCCAAACTAGCAAGGTTAAATTCCAAACTTTAGATTGTTTCATATTCACGATTAAAGCTTAATTAATATTAAAATTATTATATCCGATTTTCGCGCGATGGCCAAGCCTACTTAAAGCGCGACCACAACCGCCGGCGGCGGTCTTTATCTTTTAAGATCGCCACGGCAGCCGGCGCCAGGGAAATCACCACAATCCCGACTAAAATCAAAGCTAAGTAGCGTTCAGCGTGAGGAATAAACTTGCCTAAATAAAAACCAAATAAACTCATAGTTAAGCTCCAAATCAACGCACCCAAGACATTGTAGGCGAAAAAGATTGGGTAGCGCATCCGACCCACCCCGGCCAAAACCGGGGCGGCGGTGCGGACCACGGGCAGAAACCGGGCAATTACCAATGTCTTGCCGCCGTGGCGGCGGTAGAAATCCTCGGCTTGGCCAATGTATTGTTTATTTAAGAACAACGAATGCTCCTTATAAAAAATTTTGGTACCATACTTTTTACCCACGTAATAACCAATATTATCGCCAATAATCGCCGCGATGAACGCCAATAGCAAAATTAAGCTAATATCAAAATAACCCAGCGAGCTCAAGAGGCCGGCCGAAAACAGCAGGCTGTCGCCAGGCAAGAAAAAACCAATGAATACGCTAGTCTCGGCGCAAACAATAATAAATAAGCCAAGATAGCCGGCGGTCTGCAGAAAAGCTACGGTGTTAAAGACGTTGAGGTTCATATTAGGCGGCGATTGGTTGATGTAGACGTCGATAAAAACTTTGGCCCACGCTTTGGCCGACCAGGCTGCCAAAAATTACGCCGGCCAAAAAATCGGACAGCCAGTGGATGGTCATGGACACGCCCACCCCGATGTAAACTGCCAACAGCCAGCCAAAAAATTTTATGACTTTGTTTTCCGGGTAAAGCGCCACCAGGCACACCCCCACGGCAAAGGCCACGGTGGTGTGCGACGACGGCCAACCAAAAAATACTCCGCCGCGATCAAAACCAAAATTAAACACGCGGCTTATGTCCACCGCTGAGCCGTGCGGCGGTCCAGGCCGGCCGGTGACAACTTTATAAACCGCGGACATTAACCAGCCCAAAAACGCAGCCTGGGCCAAGGCAAAGGCGCTGTTTAAAGTCCGCGCAGAGCCTTTTAGCCAACCAGTTAACAATAACGCTACGGGTAAAAAAACCGGCAACAAAAAACCCAAAATTACGGCCGGGAACATGGCGCGGGCCAGGCTGCCGCCATGCAAAAATTTGTAATAAGCCCAGTCCAAGCCAAAATACGCGCAAGCGACGGTTAGTACAATAGCCAACAAGTGCCACCGCAAATTTTTGGCCCTAAAACAAGCCGCAAAATTCTGCGGCAGGCGATAAAATAAGCCCAGGAGACTGTTTTGCATAACAATTTATTTTATCACAGATTTAATTTTCGGGCATGGGCGGCAAAACAAAAACACCCTTTGCGGGGTGTTTTTCATGCATTCTAACCTTTAACGGCTAAATAGTGACAAGAACGTGCACAAACCCATTACGTCAATCGTTAGAGGTAGACCCGAACAAACGTTCGAGTATCAACCACGGAAATGTATTGCAACAGAATGCTTCGAAAAGCTTCAGGCAATATATTTTTTCCTTAGAAAGGAGGTGATCCATCGACAGCTTCCGCTACCGATGCCTTGTTACGACTTAGCCCCAGTTACGAGTTTCGGATTGGAGCACCTTACGGCGCGCTTCATCCGCTCCCCGCTTCCATGGCTTGACGGGCGGTGTGTACAAAACCTGAGAACGTATTCACCGTAGCGAGGCTGATCTACGGTTACTAGCGATTCCGGCTTCATGAGGGCGAGTTGC
>JAGWQI010000086.1 GCA_028870105.1 Patescibacteria group bacterium | reverse complement strand
TGGGGCTTTGTCCGCTTTAATTTTGATTTCAATCTCCGCGTCTGCCGTTCACTTAGGTCTCATTTATTTTACCACAAATCGCGTAAACCACAAAATCGTTATGGATTTTGCTGGCTGGATGTAGGCGTCATGGCCCACTGCTGCAGTATTTGCCATGTGGGATTAGTTTTAGTGTTGCTGCCCAGCATGCCTTTGAAAAAATTAGTGGCAGTGCCAACCATCGAATTATCCGCGTTGTTCCCTACGGAATTAGGCATGCCTAGGCTGCTTAGCGGGTCGGCTAAATTGCCGTTGTTAATTAAATATAGAGCGGTGCCAAAATCATTTTTGCTAATGACCTGCGTCTGGCCGGTTAAACCGTTGACCATAATTAGTTGATCGCCATAAAGAATAATGGCGTTTTTGCTCTGGCTGTCGTTAATAACCACGGTATTGGCCGCGTTAACCGTTTGGTTTTGCGCGCCCTGCAGCGCGCCGGTCGCGCCTTTGGCCGCCAAGCCCGCCAAGGGATTAACAAAAAACAAACCGGTGGTCAAAGTTGAAGTCAAGCCGCCGCCTTTATTAACGGACAAATAACCGCTCAAAAGTTCGCTGGGGCTGAGCGTCATTGATTGCCCCGTGGCCTTGTCGGTCACAATGTCGATAGTGCCGTCGTCATTCACCGTGGCTTTAATCCCGTTCTTGTTAAGCTGGCTCACCACGCTGCTGACCTGTTTATCCTGGTCACCTTTCGTCAGCCCAATGGCGCTACCCACCGAACCCAGGCCAGAAGTGATTTTGTCTTTTATCGACTGGCCTTGGGTCTGGGCCTGGCTAGAGTCCCCCACGGAAACGCTCAGCGCGGCTTCCAAATCCTGCTGCGACACTTGGGTGTAATTGCCGTCTACGTTTTTATAATACTTGCCGTCGGTACCCAGAGCGTAACCGGTATCATTGCCGTTGCCATCCTGCACGGTAATGTAACTAGTGGGAATATTTAGCGTCTGGGCAATTGGCGAAGCTGTTGCCTGCGGGTTGTTACTGCTGATGATTTGCTGGACACCGGACGGTAATTGCCCCGCAGGAGTTTGATTGGCACCGGCTGAAGGCGGGTTGACTGTTGGCGTAGCGCTGAGCAGCTGCTCAAGCGTCAACGTCGGCGCGGGCGGAGTCACTAAAACCGGATTGACCGCTGGCGCTTCTGGCAAATTAATCTGCGCCGGGCTCATTGGAGCGGAAGACAAAGTTGACGGATCAAACGGCTTGGTGGCAGTGGCAAAACCGGGCGTGGCTGGCTGCGCTTGCGAATCGGCCGGCGCCTGGTCCGGCGTCGGAACGTCAGCGAAGCCCTTTTGGCTATAAGAAGTCAAATTAACCGGCTGCGCGGGTAAATTTTGCAGCTGCTCTAAAGTTACGCTCGCCGGCTCAGTCGGCTCTGCCAAAGGCTGGTAAAACTGCGTCGGATTAATTTGTTGCGCGGGTAAATTTTGCAGCTGCTGCATGGTTAATCCCGCAGTCGTCTCCGCGGCCGGCGACGCTGAAGACGCCTGCGTTTGTTCCTGGCCGCTTAGCTCTGTCGGCGTGGCCGAAGCCACGGGGTTAACGTATTCAAACGGCGCGGTCGCCACATTGCCGGAATCCGGCAATTGTTGCCCGGCCATAAAATCGTTATAAGAATAGATATTGCCGTTAGGCAAGGTGATGGTTTTACCGTCGGCCGAAACCGTCGCGCCAATGCCATCTGAACCGGTCACCGCCTGCACCACGTTGTTCCAATTAGAGCCCTGGCCAAAACCCGTGGTCGCGCCGTTCGGATTAGCCACCTCGCCAAAATTTTGCTGCTGGGCCGTGGTGGTGCCGGTAAAAGCCACGCCGCTAGAGCTGCCGGCGTTCCAGCCATAATTCGCCGTTGCCTGATTCCCGCCGGGCGCTTGGCTAGTGCTGCCGTTATCAATGTTTTCTATCCCAGTCACTTCAAAAGGCTTGGTTTCGCTTGAGCCTGAGGCGGTTGCTGCCGGCTGGGGATAGGTATAACTTTGGCCAGCGGGTAAAATAGCTGAAGGACTGCTCGCCGCCCCGGCTACTTCGCTCGGCGGCTGTTGCCCGGCCATAAACTCGCTGTACGAGTAAGTGGCGCCGCTGGGATAAACAATAGTTTGGCCGTCTGCCGAAACCGTCGCGCCAATGCCATCTGAGCCGGTCAGTGCCTGCACCACGTTGTTCCAGTTAGAACCCTGGCCAAAACCCGTGGTCGCGCCGTTTGGGTTAGGAACATCCGCCACGCCTACCGTCGAACCGGTATAGCCTACGCCGGACGAACTGCCCGCGTCCCAGCCGCTGACCGTGGTCTGCTCGTCGGCCACTTGAGGCTCAGTGCTGACGTACTGGTTTTGATTGTTATAGGTATAAACATTACCCTGCGCGTCAACCACCTGCCCGCCTGGGTTGGTGTAAAGTGGGTCGCCGCTGGCCGAAAAGGCGCTGGGGCCGGACTGCAAAGTCGCGGCTGTGGGCAACGTGCTTTGGGGCACGCCATACTGGTCAGCCAGACTCAGGCCCGAACTATTGGTTGTGGGCAAATTCGCCAAAGCCTGTTGGTCGATACCCTGGCTGCCAACTTGGTAAGAGGCGGCGGGAACGGCATTGCCATTTTGATCGTATACATAAGTAGTATTATTGGCATCAACCAAATTGCCGTTTTCGTCCTCATAAAGCGGCGTGTTGTTAATCCCGTACGCCACCACTTGCTTTTGCGGCGCGGCGTTTTGATTTTGGTCTGCAGTTGCGGCCTGCAAATAGCTTTGGGTCTGGCCGGTGCCAAAACTACTGGTACCGGTATTCATAACCTGTCCGGTGGACTGCTCATAAGCCACTCCCGTGGCGTTACCGCCCGCGGTCTGGCTGCCGTAAGCCGCGCCGGTAAAACTATTCGTACCGGACTCGCCGGAATCATTGGACGCTTCAAATTGGCCGGGCGCAGTCTGATTTTGAATTTGGCTTTGCGGCTGATTTTGGTCAGCCGACTGGAAAGTCTCACTAGGCCCGCCGACCGGCGTGTTCACAATGTTTTCCAAAACGGAATTACCGGCGGTTGGGTCGGCGATTTGGCTATTGCCGAC
>JAGWQI010000018.1 GCA_028870105.1 Patescibacteria group bacterium | reverse complement strand
ATTATAACACCTGCATCACAATTTAGATAACTGTCATAAATGGCAAAATCAACATATTTTGCGGCAAGGGATTTAGTTCCACCGCTGCCGCCGGTTCCTACTCGTACTGCAGCGCCTGAATCGGGTCGAGTTTGGCAGCCTGACGGGCGGGCAGGACCCCAAACACCATACCGATACCGCCCGAAACACCGACCGCCAAGACAATAGCGTAACTTGGAACTGAAAATACCCAAATCAAACCCGCCGAATGGGCAATCAACGAAACTAGCCAACCTAGCAGTCCACCAAATACAATTCCTACCGCTCCCCCAATAACAGTCACCAGCAACGCTTCGATTAAAAATTCCAGCAAAATGTCAAAATTTTTGGCGCCCAGGGCTTTTTTTAGGCCGATCTCAGCCGTCCGCTCGGTGACCACCACGTACATGATATTCATGATGCCCACGCCGCCGACGATCAAAGAAATCGCCGCAATGCAAATCAGCAAAATCGTAATGCCGTTAAACACCGTATTGAACGTGTCCAAGGCCTGCGCCTGGGTTTGGACGATAAAATCATCCTTATCCGGGTTGGTAATATTATGGTTGTGCCGCAGTACCGCCTTAATATCCTCCGCCGTGGCCTCGGCCAGGTCAGTATTACTAACTTGCACAATCCCGATCAATAAATAATCTATCCCCATCATTTTTTTCTGGGCCGTGCCCAGTGGCATATATAAACTGTCGTCCGCCGTACCACCCCCGGCAAAACCTTGCGGGTTATAGACGCCGATAACCTGAAAATTCAAATTGCCAATACGGACCAGCTGGCCCAAAGGATTCTCGTTACCAAATAAATCAGTGGCGACGTTACTGCCTAAAATAACGACTTGAGCCGCCCCGGCATCTTCGCCCCTGGTATAAAACCGGCCGGATTGCAGCGTGTGTTTGTCGATGTCAAAACGTTCGGCCGCGGCTCCATAATACAGCTCGCTTTTTTCCACGTCGCGATAACTCACTACCGCCTGGCCAACCACCATGCCATAAGCGCCAGTGACATTGCCAAGCTTCTTGATGTCGTCCAAATCACGCTGTTTAAAACTCGTAATCGCCACCGCGGTATTGGCGCGGCTGGTGTCGGCGCTGGCGGCAGAATTGGCCGCGCGGTTTTTGGTAGTCGGCGGCACGCGAGTTTCCACAAACAAAGTATTGGAACCAAAAGCCTCGACTTGATCGTTGATCAGGCTGCGAAAACCCGCACCGGCGGACAACACCAAGATCACCGTAGCAATGCCGATGATAATACCCAAGGTCGTCAACCCGGTACGGACCGGATTGGAGAACAAAGCTTTTACGGATTGTTTGAAAGCGGTAAACATAAATCTTTCTACTAAATACTAAAGAAACAAAATATACTAAACTTCTTTTTAGTATCTTTAGTAATTTTAGTATTTAGTAGAGTTACTCATACCTTAAAGCCTCGATCGGATTTAATTTGGAAGCTTTGTAAGCCGGATATAACCCAAATACCACGCCGGTTAGAATCGACACGCCGACTGCCAAAATAACCGATTTGATGGAAATCACGAAAGCCCAATCATAACCCAGCACGTTCATCAGAACTGAAACCAAATACGCCACCACGACACCTATGAGGATGCCAACCAACCCACCCAAGCTAGTTAACGTGCCGGCCTCGAGCAAAAACTGGTTGCGTACCGCCGCGTTGTTAGCACCCACGGCTTTGCGCAAACCGATCTCCCGAGTACGCTCCGCCACTGTCACCATCATAATATTTAAAATCCCAATGCCGCCAACCAACAACGCTATCGCGGCCATGGCCGTTAAAAACAGCGTCAGGGCGTTGGTAATGGTGGAGAGGATGCTAACCGCGTCGGCAATGTTCCGCACCGTATAATCAACATCGGAATCTTTTTTCACGTGGTGCCGTTGGCTGAGCACGGCTTTTACGTCACTAACAGTCTGGTCGATATTTTCGGAAGAATCCACTTTAATATTGACGGCCTGCAAATAATGAATGCCTAGCAGCTGCCGCTGGCCAATAGCCAAAGGCAAAAAAATTTGATCGTCTTGATCCTGAAAGAAAGTGGTTCCACGGGGCTGAATGACTCCAATGACCCGCAGCGGAATGCCGCCGGACTGGTTGGTGGAGTCCTGGGACGCGGTACGGACTTTTATTACCTGGCCGACCGGGTCAACGCCCTGCCCGCCGAATAACTCGTCGGCTACCGTACTACCCAGCACCACGACGTTGGCGTTACCTTGTTCTTCCTGTTGGTCAAAAAAACTTCCCTCTTTCATAGTAATGCTCACCACGTTTGGATAAGCGTAATCACTACCGATAAAATTAGTGTCAATGGTTTGGTTTTGCCAAGTTACGGTAGCGCTGCCGCGCACCAAAGCGTTAACAGCCGTGGCGTGCGGCACGGCCGAAGGGTCGCGCAGGGCTTTAGCGTCGTCGTTAATCAGCGTGGTCACCACAATGCCGAACAGCTGGTTTGGCGGGCCTTTCTCATTGCTTTTACCCGGCTGCACCGACAGCAAATTAGATCCCAGCTTGGTAATTTGCCCGAGCACCAAAGATTGTGCGCCCGCGCCCAGGGCAATAATAATAATCACCCCGGCCACGCCGATGACAATACCCAAGATCGTCAAGAACGACCGGCCCTTGCGGGCCAGCAAAGTGCGAACAACCAGCCTGATCGTGCTAATAAAATTCATTTGACTATCAATAGTAAATATTATACATTAGCATCTATAAAGGAGTGATCATGAAACCGGTTCTGGAAGTTCTGCTTATAGCTTGGGATCTTGTGGTCGCCATGCGCGATTACCTGATTCCAGCTCTAATCGCCAACTTACTGGCCGCGGCTGCCTATATGTGTCCCTGGGGTCCCGATCCTGAATTGCGCTCCCTACGTGTAGGCATCATCGCTACGGCAACTACGTACGATCTTTTGCTGCTTGCGGTAGCAGCCATACTGGGGTTTATGTTGCTCCACTGCCTGAAATGCCGCGACTAAAACCGCTAACCAAACCTTTGCCAACCCCCGCTAGACCGGGCCGGTTCCCTTGCAAGGAGCCGGCTCATCTTTTTTTATCTACAAAATTCAGACAACAAATTCACGACACCGACAAAATTAACGAATTGTTGATTCTAAATTTACTTAATTACTTAACCAACTCTTTGCCGTCCGTGGCGATGGTCCGTTTTGACACCTCGTCGTCACTAATAATCTGTCCGTCCTTAATGCGGATAATCCGCTTGGCGTGATTGGCGGTGTCCTGCTCGTGCGTCACTAAAATAATGGTCCGGCCTTGGTCATTCATCTGCTGCAAAATTTCCATGACCGCGTTGCCGCTCCTGCTGTCCAAGTTGCCGGTCGGCTCGTCGGCAAAAATCACGGCCGGATCGCAAACTAAAGCCCGGGCAATGGCCACACGTTGTTTTTCTCCGCCGGAAATTTGGTTAGTATAATAATCTAACCGATGGGACAGCCCCACCGCCTCCAAGGCCTGCTTGGCCAAATAGTCGTGATTCTTTTTCTTACTGTAAATAAGCGGTAGCTTGACGTTGTCGAGCACTGTGGTTCGCGCCAATAAATTAAATGACTGGAATACAAAACCAATACGCTCATTCCGCAGTGTGGCTAAAAAATCATCGGGAAACTGCTTGGTGTCTTTCCCCTCAAATTCATACAACCCGCTGCTCGGCCGATCCAGGAAACTCAAAATGTGCATTAAAGTCGATTTACCGCTGCCGGACGGGCCCATAATAGCCACAAATTCCCCCGGCTCAATGCTAAAATTCAAGCCATGCAGCACCGGTGTCACCACATCTTCGTTCACATAATCCTTTGTTAAGTTCTGGACTTTGATTAAAGGCATGATTTTATTTATCCGCAAATTCGCTAATTACCACGAATCACACTAATATGCTTTTGTCGAATTAGTGTTGATTCATGAATTCGTGGAAAGATAAGTTATTGCTTAATAAACGTCACAATCTCTTGCCCCTCGCTTAACCCTGAAGTAATCTCTATCAATCCCCCATCAGCCTCCATGCCAGTTTGGACTTCCACTTCGTGGTAAGTCTTCTTTTTCGGATCGTCAATCACGCGCACATGTTTGGCCCCGTTAACCAAAACCGCGCGCTGCGGCACTACAAGCACTCCGCTTTTCTGGCCAACCAAAATTGTCATATTAGCGGTCATGCCCGGTTTAATATCAGGGATATCGGGCAAGCTAGCTTTAACTAAATAATTTACTACGCCGGAGACCACGGTGGATGCCGGATTAACGGTCTGAACCGTGGCGGTAAAATGCCGATCCGGGCCAAGAGCGTCAAAGGTCACGTCCACGCTTTGGTTAGCGCTGATTTGGGCGATATTTGCCTCACTGACATTAGCCTCGATGTGCAAATTATTCACGTCTTGCAACACCACAACCTCTTTTAACGCCGTGGCCTGCTCGCCGACCTTAATATCCACGGAAGTAATTGTGCCGTCGGCCGGCGCGCGCACCATGGTATTTTCCAAAGCCGATTGTGCCGCCTGCACCTGGCCCTGAGCTGTGAGTATTTGCGCTTTGGCCGCGTCAACGTCGGCCGGCCGGGCTTGAGCCTGCTTGAGCGCCAAAGCGGCCTGGGCTTGGGTCAACCCGGTTTGGGCGGTATCGACCGCGGTCTTCTGCGTCTGCAGCGCGGCCTGGTAAGCGTTATAATTGGTCAAATAATTTGAGGCTTTGGCGTTCGGAATGCTAATGGTCCAGGTATCGCCAACGTACAAATTGCCGGTGGGAAACTGGATATAAAGCCCGCGTGTGCCCAAAGGCACCGGCGCTATCGTACTTACCACCCCGTCGCCGGTTTCCAGCCCGCTTAAAGTAAAATGCCAACCTACGCCGGTTGAATACAACGTTATCACATAATTACCCTGGTCGCTGTTCGAGTAACTGCCGGAGATCGTGGGCGTCAAAGTGGAAATATTGTTAGTCTTCGCCACTGCCGCAAATGTGGAATTGAGTAAAGCGCTGTACGCGTTATCCACCAGCACCTGCTGTTGGGATTGAACGTTCGCCAAGTTGATTTTGGCGGCGTCAACCGCGGCCTGGGCTACGGCGATATCCTGGCTAGAAGCGCCGGCTAAAACCTTTTCGTAGCTCGCCTGGGCCTGGGCCAACGCGCCCTGGGCTTGCGTAAGGCTGGCCAGCTGGTCGCTTTGGCTCAGCGCGGCCAAAACCTGGCCTGCTTTCACCTTATCGCCTTCCTTCACGTAGACTCTCTGGACAATACCGGAAGTTTTAAAACTCAGGTCCAAATCGGTCTGGCTAACTACCTGGCCGGTAGCGAGCACTGTCTGCTTAATATCCTGGCGCTTGACCGTGTCGGTTTGAATATTAGCCGCGTTATTCTTGCCGGCGCGCACGCGCATCACAATCAGGCCAATCACGACCACAATAATAACCGTCCAAATTATTTTCTTTTTTGTAAATAACCTGCCCCAGTTCATAAAATTAAAAGTGATTAATTATTTGCCTCTTGCCCGGAAAAAATCGCCGCTAAATGCTTTTTCGCCAATTTTTCGGCGCCGCTGCCGGAAAGATTTTTCATAATAACATCAACCAGCTCCTGCAACTGCTCCGCTTTTATTAAACCCAAGGCCTTGCCGTACTTGCCCATAACTAGCAACTGATCGCCAGGCTTTAAGCGCAAATCCTTGCGCGCCTGCGCCGGAATAACCAACTGACCCCGGCTGCCCAGGGTCGTGGTGCCGTAAAGCTTATCCTGAGAGGTCATCTTTTTGTGGATCTTTTGAAAGTCAACGCTCATATGGCTATGTCAAAATTAAAATTAAGTATGAAATATCATACTTATCATATTATAACATATTATTAGGTAAGCGACAAAACTATTCAACAACACTAATTTCGCCGGATAACACAAGCTTGTCAATAATGCCAGCCTGCCCGATTAAGCCGACCTGGTACGTGCAGCCGCTGGGCTGAATAACTAAGTACGAATCTGCCTGGGGATCTTTTAGCCGCCGCACCACGGCCGCAGCCAAGCTGCCGCTGGCGCAAGCCGTCTCAGGCGTCAAAGTTTGTGTTGACTCCACCCAGACCAGCGGATCAATGCGCAAACTATTTCCCTGGCCGGTTGACGCCACAATCCCAAAAGCTGGATATCCGCCCCGATATGATTCAATTAACCGTTTAGCGCTCGCTGGCGGGAGACTTTTATCCACCACTAAAAATCGAATACCTTCAAAGTCTACCAGCCAACCGTCCCTCACTTCTGTAACTTGTCTTAAAAATTGGCCGGGCAACAACAAGACAGCCTCCCGGCCAACTACCCGGGCGCTAACCGGTAAATCAAATCCGGAAACGGTAAAACTCAACTCCGTTTTATTTTTTTGGCCGGAGACATGCACAGCCGCGCAGCGTGCCGCGTTGCCGCAAAACTCCCCGCCCATCATCTCCAAATGGAAATCCGTACCAGGCAATTTTGGGGCGGCCAGAAAACCGACCTGCTCCACAGCCCGGTTGCCAGCCATAATTTGCCGCGCCATAGCAGGCAGATTCACACCCGCTTCCATATTGACCAAAGCGGTAATGTTTCCCCCCGGCGAATATATTGTATACCTAGGCATCTCTAAATTAAATCTCCCAAAGAAAAAATTTTCGGCTTTACGTTCAAAAAATCCATTACCTCTTCCGGCGTTATTCCCGCGAGCGTGGAATCTTGCCGATCGTGAGGGTAAAGCATTTTGTAAAATTCCGGAAACATCGGCAGCAAGGACTCTTCCAAAGTCAGGCCTGCGACGGTGAGTTTAAAATTTTCCCACGCATCCTCATTTCTTCCTAGCGCTAAGTCCAAGCCCGTGGCCGGCATTAAAGCATCATTGCCATGGACGAAAGCGGCCATAAAGTCAGCGCATAAACCCTGGCCATGGGCCGACGGCAACGGCGATCCAAACAGCTTGGCATAAGCCTGATGCAAGCTCGTTAAATACTGGACTTGCGAAAAACCACCCAAACACTTTAAACCATGATAAGCCGATAATACCAGTAATGACAGCATGGTATTAGGAATCAGCTCCCCTCTTTTTAGAGCCGCCGTCAATGATTGCGAATTTAAGGCGACTTTATAACTTCCATCCGCCGCCACTAAAGCATCACCCTGCGACCACAATTGGAGGCGATGTCTGCCCCCAGGCGGCAAAAGCCAAAACAGGAACGTTCCTGTCCGTTTATCCGCGGTAAAAGCCCCAGGGATGCCGCTGAAATACCGCTCAACAGCAGTGCGCGTTTTAGAATCAAAAAACAATGAACTTATTTCCGTGCTCGCAGACAAATGGTAATCGAGCAACAACCTAATAACAATATCTTCCATCTGCAAATAAATCAAATCCGGAACGCGGGGCTGTCTTGGGGGGAAGAACTTCCGCCAAAGATGATAATTGGTCAGGCTGATTTGATCGCTATAGTAATTTTGGCCCAACACAGCCGAATTACCATAAAGCTCGCGCAACAGCCCCAAAACACCGGCAAACCCCGATTCTTGCAATAAGGCTGACTGCCGGTCATTGGCCAATTTTTGTTCCAACCTCAGCAGATCGGACTTGGTAAAAGCTGGATGCCGAAAAACCGCGCTCTGACGCCAGACGCTCGGCACTAATGGCAACCGATACCACGCCTTGGCTGAGCCGTGCATCAACAGGCCGCGCGGATACGAAGAATTCCCCAAAGAAACATTGCCGCAAGCCAGCACAAGCACATTCTCTAAGCCGAAACTGTCATTCGTTGCTGCGGCCAACAAATTTGAACCCAAAAAAAATGGATGTACCAAAGGACCATGATGATCCGCCGTGGACGCGAAGTAGCTTTTTTCCAATTGTCTGCCGATACTTTCGGCTTTTTCGGAACCAAAAAGCTCAAAAACCCGCCCAACCACCGCGCTGATCAGTTGCTGCTTTTTTTCTCTTGATACGTCATATGCCGTATCGGCATAAGAACTAGCATACTTTACCAAAGGCTTTTGGCCGTCTTTTTCTAAAATCTGGCCAAGAACTGGACGGTTCTTTACTACAGCTTGTTTGAGTAAGGCTAAACTGTGCGCGTTCATGCTTTATATTATAACCGTAAACCAAAATTTTGTCCGCAAAAAAACAGCCCCAGCCTGGGGCTGTTCACCGTACGGTTATTGCACGCCGCTGGGGGTAAGTAGACGTTCGCCCTCGTTAAAATTACCCGTGGCCGCGCCCAGGCAAAAATAAAAAGTATAGCTGGGATAAACCAGAAAGCCACCCGGGCCGTTTATGTACGGCGCGCCGGTGGCAATGTAATAGTAAGTGTTAGCCGGCACGGCCGTACCGCCGTTGTCGGCTGTAACGGGGGCGCTATGGGTCATGCCGTCACACACGCCGTCGGCGGGCTGAGGCGCTACAGGCAAAGTACTGGCGTAATTAGGAGTCAACCCCTGGTCGCCGCTGGCCGGCAGGCCATGGACAGAAGAGGGATAGCCTTTGTTGGCGGCAAAAAATAACTCTAGCGCTGTGTTCATCTGCGTAGCGTCGCCTAGGCGTTTTACATTGCGGGATTTCATGCGCGCCGACTGGTACGCGACTAAAGCGACCGAGCTCAATAAGGCAATAATCGCTATTACGACCAAGAGCTCAATTAAAGTAAACCCTTTGCTAAAATTGTTTGTATTTTTGTCTCGTGACATCATTCGATTTTACCTGTCTATTATAACATAGTTTTGACGAAAAACAAGCGCGTGTGGATAAAAACCGGGTATCTTGATAAAAGCCGGTAAATGTTGTAAAATGTCAAAGACCCTCACGCCAGTCCGGGTCGGTAGCTCAGTTGGTAGAGCAGCGGCCTTTTAAGCCGTTTGTCGTGGGTTCAATCCCCACCCGACCCACCATAAAAAAGCACAGCACCTTTAGGTGGTGGGCTTTTTTATTTGGGGCGTCGAGGGCAAAGCCCCCGCCCAGACCCGCCAATTAGGCGCCGCGACAGCGGCATTCAATTTTGACAAAAACAGGATTTGGCATAAACTATAGGTAGAATTAACCTCTTAACCATGAACAAAAAAATCCTCTACCCGGTGCTGGTTATCGCAGCAGGCATCATTATTGGCCTGATTTGGCGCTATGAAAGCAAGGCGCCGGCCGAAAGCTCGGCTAACCCCGACCAAAACTCCACTGCCGCCCAAAACATCTCTGTCCCGGCTAAGTCCTCAACCGCGGGCAGCAATGTTTGGCAAGGCACGCTAAAGGCCTCCGATAACTCCAAAAAGGGCAATCTCATGCTGGTTACGGATAAATCCACCATTTATATTTATACCAGCCGCGACTACAGCAATCTGATTGGCCAACAGGTTAACGTAAGCTACGAAGGCACGCTCAATAACTTTGTGCTAGGCGATATTACCCCAAAGTAAGCTCGGGGTTCCAAGTGCAAAATCCGAAACAATATTGAGGTTTAAAATTTAGATATTTAAACATCTGAATTTGTTTCGGATTTTGATATTCTTGCTTCGAATTTAATTTTATGATTTTAGAAACTTTTAAACATTTTCCGGACTTTGAGCTGCTTGATACCGGCGACGGCTTTCGTTTAGAACGCTGGGGTGACGCAGTCCTTCAAAGACCAGATCCACAAATTATTTGGCCAAAATCACGGCCAAACCATGAATGGAATAATGCTTGGGCAATTTTTAAATCCGCCTCGGAAGAAAATAAAGGCCGCTGGGAAATTAAGAAACCATTACCCAACCCCTGGCTGATTGAATTTGATAGTGTAAAATTTCTGCTCAAACTCTCCCCTTTCAAGCACACCGGACTGTTTGCCGAACAGGCGGCGCAGTGGGAATTCATGTTGGCAAAAATCCGAAATAAATCGGAAAATCAAAAATTAAAAATCCTAAATTTGTTCGCTTACACCGGGGGAGCAACCTTGGTGCTGGCCAAAGCCGGCTGCCTGGTGACCCACGTGGACGCCAGCAAACCAGCCATAACTTGGGCCAATGAGAACCATAAACTTAATACTTTGCCCGCCGACTCCGTCCGGTGGATCCTAGACGATGCGGTTAAATTTGTCAGGCGGGAACTAAAACGAGGCGCCAAATACGACGGCATTATTATGGACCCGCCGGCCTTTGGCCACGGCCCCACCGGTAAGACCTGGAAATTTAATGACGACTTGCCCGGGCTACTTAATGACTGTACCCAATTGCTCTCTGACAATGCTAAATTCCTTATCATCAACGGTTACGCCACCAACTCCTCGGCCCTGGCCTTAAACAACTTGTTGACCGATGCCGTAAAAAACTTAGGCGGCGGCGTGGAATTCGGCGAGCTTTGCCTTAAACAAAAATCCCAGCGGCTGATTTCTACCGGAATCTTTGCCCGGTGGAGCAAAGGCTAAACTCGAAATTCGAATATCGAAACTCGAAAAATTAAAAATTCTAGGCTATACGCTTAGAATTTTTAATTTGAATATTTGAATTTTTTCGAATTTACTTTCCTGGTTCCAAATAACCCCAGACCTTTTTAAACAATTCATCCAAATTTAAACTGCCCTTAATTAAATACTCCTTAACCCGTCCTTCCGATAGCAGCATCTGTTTAAGTTCCGGCTTATCCAAATTGGTCAGGGCAATAACCGGCACGCCGCGCAAACGGTCCTGGCTTTGCATAAAATCCAACACGCCGCTGGAACCATCGGCCTCGGTCAGCAGCAGATCGAGCACCACCAAATCGGGCGTGCCCTGCTCTAACTGGTGCTTGGCCTCTGCCGGCGTGGCCGCGGCAATCACGTTGGTACCCCAAGTCTCAAATTGCCGGCGCAACGTGTTTAAAATCAGCTTATCATCGTCAATTATTAAAATAGTATGATGGGACGGCATAAAATTGTTTCGGAACTGCCCGTAACCGCCAATCGGCGTGCTGTGGGAGCTCCTTGTTAATCTATAAATTATAACTCATTGGTGTCGCCGACAAACTTGCCAAGCAAAATCAAATATACAATCGGCAAGACCAGCCACACAAAGCTGGCCGGCGGGGTGATAAACAAAATCTGGATGAGCTGGCTGAAAGATTGCTGTGTGCCTTGGGGCAAATAGGTTAAAATAATGTTAATCAACAGACCGATTTGCAGAAACGCGAACACTAAAGAAAAAACCATGGCGCTTAAATGCCGACTGTCGGCTGAAGACTTCAGGGCGAACCGACCCAAAAATAAAAACAACACCAAAAAAACCACGGTAAAAGCCGCGAGCTGCTGCAGTGACTGAATGGAAGTTAAGTTAAGCTTATTAGTCGCGATTATTAAAAAAGGCATTTCTAACACAATTAGTTTAGCCACGTACACGCTGAGCAAAATATTAATTACCCGGCCCCGGCCAGCGGCAAACGTATAAACAATCGCCAGACCCACCCAGGCCAGCAAAATGAACAAATCCCACGAGGGTGTGGTCCAGCTAAAATTATGGACTAAATTGGCAGCGCCGCCAATGGGCGCGGTGGCAAGCATGAATGTACCTTTGTTTCAAAAACGATGTTTCTTTACTCAGAATTATAACAAAAACTGGCCAAGATATCAAAACCCCGCCAGGCGTAGGCGGGATTATAATTCAAACTTTAGTTTTACCGTTAACCTCAAGTAATTGATCCATCTCTTGCTTCAGCGTAGCCATTTGCGCGTGCATGGAACCAATTTGACTACGGACGCTGGTCAAACGCTCTTCCTCGGTCCGGACTTCTTTTTCCGTCTTTTCAGCGATCTTCTTCTCCCCTTTTAAACCCGAAATCAAAATCTCGTTCCCAATAAAGTTTGACACGAACACGCCGGTCATTAACAGCAACGCCGCGCCTAGCAGAATCGACAACGGACCGTCCCACCACACGCCCAAACTTAAATCGGTGCTGGAAATCCCTAAACTGCCGGCCGTAGCCATGGCCATTATATAATCGGCGGTATGCCAAACGCCGCGCCAGAAAATTACAATACCGGTCCCGCCCACTAGCGCGTAAATTATGGGGTAATGGCTCAAATAGCCGCGCACGTGATCTTCTAATTTATCGCCCAACCCATACAGGGCTTTATAAATTTTATAAATTAACATATAGCCGTATTTTAGCACATTTTTTGGCCTAACAAAACCTCGAAATCAAATCAAATTTATGTGCCTGCCGAGTAAAACTTACCGCTAATTGGATCCTTAACCGCCTCAGCGGGATCAAGCACCGTTTGATTCATGCAGACATAAACACCGGGGCCCAAGTTGCCCAGCTGGCGAAGGGCAAATTTTAAATTATCGGGCCCGTCTGAATTTTCAAAAATCAGCGGAATCAAACTTCCGGTCAACACTATTGTCGCGTGAGTATCGGGCATGCGATGCTTTAAAAATTTTCCGGTTTGGGCCAAGGTAAAGGTCCCATGAGTAATAATTACCTTATTTTGCCCGTGCGCGACAATTATTTCGGCAATTCGTTCCCTATCTTCGTCATTTACATCGCGGCTGTCCTTCCAACAGGCGTGCGCATATTCAATCTCAAAATTTTTATTTAAATCCAAACTCTCAATAAATCCCGGCACCGCCGACTGCTTTAGTAAGATATCTCTCTCTAAACCTTCGGTTTTTGAATCAATGGTACCGCCGGTCAAGATAAATAGAATTTTAGCTTTTGCCATATGCAAATTATATCACAAAGACAGCGGTTGGATGATCCACCCCGCTGCCTTGTCTTTATCGATTAGCCGCTAAAAACTATCTTTAATGCTGTCCCAAAAACCTTGGTCAACTTCCACCGACTCACCGCGGACGTCCGCGAGTTGTTTAAGCAGTTCCTTTTCTGTTTTTGACAGCTTGCCCGGCGTGACCACACGCGCGGTTATCAGCAAATCTCCGCGCCGGCCGGACTCGTTAACATACGGCACGCCGTGGTTTCTAACCTTCAATACCGTGCCCGACTGCGTGCCGGCCGGAATCTTCAGTTCAATGTCGCCGTCTAAGGTCTTTATAATAATTTTGGCACCAAGCGCAGCCTGGGTAAAACTGATTGGCAGTTCTTTAAGTAGTGTTGTACCATCGCGCTTAAAATCCTTACTAGGGCGCACGCGGATGGACAGGAACAAATCGCCGGGACTACTGCCGCGATAACCGGCCTCCCCTTCCCCGGGCACGCGCACGCGCTGGCCGTTATCGATGCCAGCCGGGATTTGGACTTCAATAGTCTTTTCCTGGCGCAGGCTGCCACTACCGCCGCAGGTATGGCACGGCCGCTCGGGAATTTTACCGGTGCCTTCGCAGCGGTCGCAAGTGGTGCGGCTCTGTACCTGGCCAAAAATGGTCCGGCGCATAGTGATAATACTGCCTTGGCCGTGGCATTTCGGGCAAGTGGAAATTTTACTGCCCTGCTCCGCACCGCTACCCGCGCAAGTTTTGCAGGCATCCTTCTTTTCCAAAGTAATGGTTTTAGCCGCGCCGAACACTGCCTCTTCAAAATTTATAGTCAAGCCCATTTCCAAATCAATACCGCGGTTGCGGCGGCTTTCACGCTGCTGCCGGCCGCCAAAGATGTCGCCAAAAATATCGCCCAAATCAAAATCCACGTTAAACCCGCCCTGGCCGCCAAAACCGCCAAAATCAAATCCACCGAACGGATTGCCCTCACCCGGGCCATAGCCGCCGTTTCTTTGAGCCTGCTCAAAGGTCTGACCGTAGGTGTCGTACTGCTGACGCTTGTCCTGGTTCGACAGCACCTGGTAGGCCTCGTTGACCTCTTTGAATTTTTCCGCGTTGCCGTTGCCCTTGTCGGGGTGAAACTCGTGCGCTTTTTTTCGGTAAGCGCGCTTAATCTCGTCGGCCGACGCGGCCTTGGAAACGCCTAAAATGTCGTAATAATTTTTTGCCATTATTCGTCCACTAATACATTAATTCACGAATCTCACTAAATGACGCGCTTTGCGTAACTAGTGCCGCTTCGTGAATTAATGGGTAAATAAACTATTCCGTCCGAAACCCGATTTTATGATCCGGCGCGGCTGTTGCGGTAATGGCCCCAAACTGCTCCTCGTATCGCTTAATATTTTCTTGCAACGCCGCGGCCACTCGTTTGGCGTGGGCGGGAGATAAAATTACCCGCGCCACGGCAATGCCCGTTGGCGGCAACAAATTCATAAAATCCAACACAAATTCTTCTGGGTTATGCCCGATTTGAACCATATTGGCATACGCGCCCTTTAAGACCTCGTCAGAAACCTTAACTTGAATCTGCTGCTGATTAGTTGATTGATCCATAATTGACTGATTAATGTTAAAATTGGCTTTTAATTACTTGTAGCTGGCCGAATTCGTAAGGACAAAAGTCCTGGAGTAAATTACCGCTTTCTAAATTCAGCCACTGGGGCGCTTGGATCTGCCGGTTCATAATGCAGCCGTCCTGAGTATTTTCGGGCAAACCCAGTTGCCGGCCAAATTCGTGCAACAGCAGCGCCTCGGTATATTGAGTCACGGCCTGCGGCGAATTCTGGGCTAACCTGCGCAGGTTTACATCGGAGACCACCACCGCGGTTTCTTGATAAGGTTGGGCCGCGTCCGCGCCGGAATTCTGGAAATCCTGGGCGTAGACCACGAACAAATTAGTATCGCCACTGGCCGCCTGGTGCCGATTATCGTTGTTAATCGTGGCTAGATCCGCCGGCGACAACGTCCCGCCCTGGACCGTATCGCTATGGAAAATCATGGCCGGCCGGCCGGTGTACTTAGTCACCCGCGCCGCGAAATTATTTAGCCCCGCTTCATCAATACCCGCCCCCTTGGCCTGCACCACCTCAATATCGATCGGGCCGGCTCCCTTTAAGAACCAACCGCGCGCGTCCCCCGGCTGATGCAGACCGAATACCGTGCGCAGCAGCGAATACCGCCCCAGCTGAAATCGCGTGGTTTGGTTAAACTGGCTATTTAAATCACCTTGGCTCTCGGATTTAATGTACACGAATGTGAACAATAACGCCGCGAGCAAAAAGAGGTAGAAAGTTTTCACTGAATTTTGTTTAATTAAATAATTTCGTGATTTTGTCTAAAATCACCAAATCATAACAACTATTTAATTACTTCACTTCCTTAAAGTCCGCGTCCACGGTGCCGCCCGCAGGCCCGGAGCCCGCCGAAGAACCGCCGTCCGATGGCGCGCTATTCTGACCTGTTGCCTGTTCGCTATTGCCTGATGCCTGTCCTTCGTACATAGCCGCTCCGACTTTCTGGATGGCCGCAGACAGCTCGTCCATGGCTTTCTTAATGGCTTCCTGGTTGTCTTTGTCTTTTACGTCCTTTAAGGCCTTCATTTTTTCCTCAACGGCTGTTTTGTCTTCCGCTTTGGCTTTATCTCCGGCATCCTTCAGGGTTTTTTCGCTGACGGAAATCAAAGTGTCGGCCTGGTTGCGGCTATCCACGACCTCGCGGCGCTTGCGGTCTTCAGCCGCGTGCGCTTCGGCTTCCTTTTTCATGCGTTCAACATCTTCTTTAGAAAGGTTAGAAGAGCCCTGAATGGTAATGTGCTGCTCTTTGTTGGTGGCCTTGTCCTTGGCTTTGACGGTCAAGATGCCGTTGGCGTCAATGTCAAAAGTCACTTCCACTTGCGGAACACCGCGCGGCGCCGGCGGGATGCCGTCTAAAATAAAGCGGCCCAAAGATTTGTTGTCGCTGGCAAACTGGCGTTCGCCCTGCAGCACGTGCACTTCTACCGAAGTTTGATTGTCGCCGGCAGTGGAAAACACCTGGCTCTTGGAAGTCGGGATGGTGGTGTTGCGGTCAATCAGCGGGGTCATAACGCCGCCCAAAGTTTCCAATCCTAAAGTCAAAGGCGTCACGTCCAAAAGCAAAATTTCCTTGCCCTGCACTTCGCCGCCCAAAATGCCGGCCTGCACGGCCGCGCCCTTGGCCACAGCTTCCATAGGATCCACGCCGCCTTCCACCTGCTTGCCAATAAAGTCTTCCACAAACTTCTTCACAGAAGGCATGCGGGTCGGTCCACCGATCAAAATAATTTTGTCGATGTTCTGCGGAGTCAGTTTGGCATCGGTTAAGGCCTGCTGTACCGGATGGCGCATTCTTTCCAAAATCGGCTTGACCAGTTCCTCCAACTTGGCACGGGTAATCTTGATTTGCAAATGCTTGGGGCCATTTTGGTCGGCAGTAATGAACGGTAGGTTAATGTCGGTTTCCAAAGTCGTGGAAAGCTCGATCTTGGCCTTTTCCGCCGCTTCCCTCACGCGGTTCATGGCCATTTTGTCGCTCGTCACGTCCACACCGGATTCGGCCTTAAAAGTGTCGGTTATAAA
>JAGWQI010000085.1 GCA_028870105.1 Patescibacteria group bacterium | reverse complement strand
AGATAAACCCAAGTCAGAGCCGTTAAAAAATGAGTCGTTTGAGCATCAGGAGAATAGGCCGCATCACCAACGCCGCGACAACCACCACGACCACCACAGCCGTACCCATCGCCGCGATAAGCACCCTCACGCCCATGCGGTAAAACCGAAACACCAAGAAAAAAAGGAGAATCCCATTTGGCAAACCGTGCAGGACCTGCACCAACAAAAACGGCAACATAAGCAGGAAAAAATTTCCCAAGTTGTCGACGACCTTTTAAACCATGGCCCGGGCGAGCAAGCCCTTGAAAACCCAAAGCAGCCCGCACAAGAGCCAGTGCCCGCGCCAATAGCCCCCCAAACTTTAGCGCCGCCTGTCCCTAAACCGCCCCGGGTAATCATCCAACCCGGTCATGCCCACAAATTGGATCAAAATTAAAAACCCCCACCGTAATGGTAAGGGGTTTTTAATTAAATTTAGAGATATTTTTTTATTTCGGTTTCAACCACATTTTTCGGGGCGGCGCCAATGAGTTCGCCGACCAACTTGCCTTGCTTAAAAAATTTCAACGTCGGAATGCTCATGACGGAGTAGCGCACGGCCAAATTATTGTTCTCGTCCACATTGAGTTTGCCAACTTTAAGCTTGCCGGAATAATCCTGGGCTAGTTCCGACACGACTGGTCCCAGCACTTTGCACGGTCCGCACCAGGCGGCCCAGAAATCAACCATCACCGGCAGGTCCGACTGCAAAACTTCCTTTTCAAAATTAGTTTCATTGAGCGTTATCTCTGACATGTAAATTAAGCTTAATTATAAATACTAACGTCCCCTCAGGAGCTCTAAGCGCCGCAGGGGACTGACTTTGCCTATTAATTTTATCCACACTGCCGCCCTTTGTCAACTTACCTAAAAAAACGGTATAATGTTAAAAACAGACACAGTGATATCCGCGCAAATTAAAACAAAGCTGATCGCATTCTTTCAGCAAAAACAAAAAATCCTGCTCAGCTGGGCGTTTTTTATGACCGCCAGCTTCGCAGCCTTGGGTATTGGGGCTATTTTAAGCTCAAATATCTCCGCTGATAACCAAAAACCCTTATTACCGGATCCGCAAGGGCAAGTCCTGGGCGAAACGACGCAGTTACGCGGCCAGGCGGAAGTTAGCGCCCCTAAAGCTGAACTGCCGGCTGCTGATACCGAGAGGCTGAAGTCGATATCTGCCAAAAGCTTTTTGGTTTACTGGCAGGAAAACGGGCAAGCTTTGGTCGGCAAAAACCAGGACGAACGGTTGCCGATTGCCAGTTTGACCAAGCTCATGACAGCACTTTTGGCCTATGAAAACTTAGATTTAAGCCAAAGCGTCACTGTCGATGCGCAAACTTTGACTAAGATCCGGCCCGTAGTCGGATTTGTCGACGGCGACAAAGTCAGGCTTTCAGATGTCTTTGACGCCGCTATTGTCGGTTCCTGCAATGATGCCGCCCAACTATTGGCCCTGGAGGTCGGCAAGGCCACCAAACAAGACCCGGTCGCTTTAATGAACGCCAAAGCCCAACAACTTGGCATGACAAACACACACTTTAGCAACCCTTTGGGTTTTGATTACGGGGAAAACTACTCTACCGCCAACGACCTGGAAAAACTGGTCAACGCCACCCAAAACTTGGCCGCATTCTCAAACTTGGGCTTAAAAACGTTCATTAAATTTTCGGGGAGCCTAAAAAACTATTATATCCGGGCCACCAACAAATTAATTGGCAAGTACGACGGCATTGAGGCGATTAAAACCGGTTACACGGAAACCGCCCAAGGCGCCATGATTACAAAAATGACCAGTCACGGCAAGGACCTGATCGTCATTGTTTTAGGTAGCGATAACCGCGAACTCGATACGCTTGCCCTGAAAAAAGACGTGATCGATAATTTGGTTTGGAATTAATGCTCCTTTGGCCAAGACCAGTCTGCGCATATGACTTTTTCACCGCTTAACAAAATTTTCATTTTAACCTCCCTGGGGTTTATTGTGGCTTTAAGTTTTACCCCAATGCTTATTGCGTTTTTAAAAAGCCGCAAAATGGGCAAGCAGATCCGCAATGACGGCAGTACCCCGCTGTACTCCAAACTTCATCAAGCTAAAGCCGGCACTCCGACTATGGGCGGCTTGCTAATTTGGGGCACCTTGGTCGCGATTATGTTTTTATTTTGGCTCTTTGACCGGGTGCTGCATATTGGCGGCTTTGACTTTTTAGATTTTTATTCTCGGCGCGAAACCCTGCTGCCACTCGGCGCGCTAGTCGGCGCCTCCGTGGTCGGCGCCATTGACGACTGGATGGATATTCGCCAGCGCGGCCATAAAAAGCGCGGGCTGCGCTTTCGCTACAAGCTCATTCTTTACACGGTGGTGGCCGCGATTGGCGCTTGGTGGTTTTATTTTAAACTCGGCTTTAACGCTATTCATATCCCGTTTTGGGGCGGTTTGTACTTAGGCTGGTTCTTTATTCCGTTTTTCGTGTTAGCGGTCGTGGGTATCAGCTCAGCCGTTAACTTAACCGACGGCCTAGACGGCCTGGCTGGCGGGGCGCTACTAATGTCATTCGTGGCCTACGGGCTAATTGCGTTTTTGCAAGGCAAGTACGATTTAGCGGCCTTTATCGGAGTGATTAGCGGGGCATTGCTGGCATTTTTATGGTTTAACGTTTTTCCGGCCCGCTTTTTTATGGGCGATACCGGATCTATGGGCCTGGGCGTGCTTTTGGCGGTCATCGCGTTTCTGACTAATTCTTTGGTAATCCTGCTCTTTATTGGCTTTATTTTTTTTCTGGAAGCCTTAAGTTTCTTTTTGCAGCTGATTTGGCGCAAGTTGTTTAAGCGAAAATTATTTTTGTCCGCGCCGATCCACCACCACCTACAAGCGCGCGGATGGCCTGAGGCCCAAATAACCATGAGGTTTTGGATTATTGCTTTGGTTATGTCTATTATTGGGGTAGTTATGTATTTTTTGGGATAGCAACAAACCCGAAAGCGGCTTTCGGGCCGTAACTATTAGCTTTTATGTACAATCTCCTTATAAAAAACGCAAAAATCCTGGACGGAATTTCGAGCCAGCCGCAAACCGGCGACGTGGCCGTGCAAAACGACCAAATCGTTAACGTTGCCGAACGCATCGACACCGCGGCTGAAACCGTTATCGACGCTACCGGAAAAACATTGGCTCCCGGCTTTATTGACTTGCAGAACCACGGCG
>JAGWQI010000084.1 GCA_028870105.1 Patescibacteria group bacterium | reverse complement strand
TGCCCTGATTTTAGCTTTAAAGTTTTACATTGCCACCGACCGGGGACGTTGGCAACTGGATATGCTAAAAATAAAGGCCCCAATTATTGGGAAAATTTTTGAGAAAATTTATTTGGCACGGTTTGCCCGTAATTTTTCGACCTTAATCCGCGGCGGCATCCCGATTATTAAAGCCTTGGAAATCGTGGCCGATATTATTAACAACGTGGTTTATCGCGACATTTTGCTTAAGACCGTCAGCCAAATCCAGGCCGGTAAGACTGTTAGTGACGGCTTGTCCGGACATTCGGAATTTCCTAATGTCGTGGTGCAGATGGTGAGAGTCGGGGAGCAGACCGCTCAGCTCGATGATATTTTAGGGAAGCTAGCGACTTTTTACGAAAAGGAAGTTGACACTAACGTGGCGACTTTGACTACCTTATTGGAACCATTGATTATGATCGTGCTTGGTTTGGGTGTCGGCGTGTTGGTAGCGGGGATTTTGTTGCCGATTTACAACATGGCTAGCAACGCGGGCTAACATCAGTGCATCTGAGTTTAACGCGTCGCGTTGGCCTATGTGCATAAGTTTGTTTGCCAAAAATGTAAAGATTAGTTATAATTGTTAAGAATTAAGCATAAACTTGAAATCCTTAAAGCAAGGGTTTCAATTTTGCTCCAGCGAGCTCAAAGCTTGCTTTCATGATTGGGGGTGAGAAATTTGCGAAACAAAAATAAAGGTTTTACTTTAATTGAATTGTTGGTGGTGATCGCGATTATTGGCCTTTTGGCTTCTGTGGTTTTACTTGCCCTAAACTCGGCTCGAGCCAAGTCCAGGGATGCTAAGAGGTTGGCGGATATCCGCCAGATTGCTTCGGCCATGGAGTTGTACTTCAACGACATGTATTCTTACCCGACTTCTTCGGGTAACAACGCCGCGGTTGCCTTTTATAACGACGCGGGCCTGAAATCCGCCTTAGTGCCTAAGTATATTGGCGTGTTGCCGCAGGCACCGGCGCCGGCTGACGGTTCACTATGTTCCAGCACAACTTACGGCGGTAACGAGTATTACTGGGTAGGTTTTGGTGCCGGTAACGCAGCAGCCGCTAACACCAATCAGAGTGGGTACACTATGACGTTCTGTTTGGGTGCCCAAACTGGTGGTTATGGTGCTGGGCCTCACAGCTTGTCACCTTCCGGTATTCAGTAGTGAGCAGTTTTCCCGATATCTCCCCCGCTTGGCGGGGGAGATATCGGTAGGGTAGATATATGCCTTTGAATTTTTTTATCGGTAAAACCATTAAGCAATTCTTAAGCAGCCTGGCAGCGGCTGTTGTTTTGTTATTATGCGTATTTTTGGGGGTCAGTCGTGGGCGGCAATTGGCCCAGGCTAAGATTATTTCGCAAAATGCCCAGGCTATAACCCAGGGTTTGAAATATTTTTATCAAGATCAGGATCGGTTTCCGAGCGCCGCGGAATTTTCGGGCAATTTAAATTTAATGTTAAATTATTTTAGCGTTTTTCCGTTGCCGCAAGTTCCAGCCAGCCAATGCCCGCAAAATTTTGTGTATCAGCGCCCGAACCCGAAAGTTTTTTTGTTGAATTTTTGTTTGCCGGCTGCCGAGGGAAATTTTCATTCCGGTTGGAATCAGTCCAGCGGAGGGAATTGAATCGCGAAGATTAAGATGAAATCATAACTAAGCTACATGTTTTGTGGCGTGAAATATTATGCCGAATTTGAATAAATTTCGCTGGCCGTACCGGGAGGATGCGGTTTTTTCTTTGTTGGCTTTCGCGGTCCTGCTGGTACCTTTGGCTTTCAGCGTGTTTACTAATGAAAATTTTGAGACCATTAAGTTGGTTTTGTGGCTGTTATGCCTCGGGTCAGCCTTGTTAATTTGGCTGTTTCGGCGTTTTAGGGAAGGGCTGAAGATTTTTGGGCGGGCTGGGCGATTGATGCTTTATTCGGCCGCCGGATTTTTGTTGTGGGCGCTGCTCGCTAGCCTTTGGGCGCCCGATCGGCTTTACGCGTTTTTCGGGTTTTATTACCGGTTTACTAACGGCGTGCTGTTTTACGCACTGTTTGTTTTTACTTTGGTATTGTTGACTCAAGTGCTGGATTGGGACCGTTGGAGGTTTTTGGTTAAAATTTTGGTGATAGACGGTTTTGCGGTGGCCGTAAAGGGGATTTTAGAGAGCCTGGGCCTGACGCTTTACCAAGGCCTGAGTACTGAGGCGGTTATCCGGTCCCCTGGGTTGCTGGGGAATCCCAATTTTTCGGCGATGTTTTTGGCTTGTGTGTTACCTTTAAGTGTTTTATTAGCGCTGGCCGCGCGGCGATTTTGGCCGCGGGTGGCTTTATGGTTGAATGTTTTTGTAGTTTTTGTGGCCTTAATTACTTACTCCAGCCGAGGAGCCTTTTTGGCCGTAATAGTTTCCGCTATTTTTACAGGTTTAGCCTTACTCTTTTTGCGCTTGCCAAAAAGGCAAGTAATTTTAGCGCTGATCATTACTATTGCCGTGGTTTTCGGGAGTTTTTGGCTATTGGGAATTAGCCGGCCGGGCATCTTTGGCTCCCGCGGCGACGTTAACATAGACACTCGTTTGGCCGTTTGGCGGCAGACTTGGCAGCAAGCAATTTGGAAACATCCGGCATTCGGGGTTGGTCCCGGCAACTTTGCCGTTTTCCATGAACGGGTGGCACGGGATCCGCTTATGGGGGTTTTTGACGATCCACATAACCTTTGGCTGCTGCTTGCGGCGACAGGCGGCTTGCCTTTATTGTTGTTGTTTTTGTCGATTATTGGTTGGCCCGCCTGGACCGCTTATCGGAAATTACAAATTAAATTTGACGGTTATCTTTTGGCAGGCTTGGCCAGCTTGATTGCATTTATAGTGGCCGCCGCGTTCACGCCGGTTCCTATCCCGACTTTTTTATTGTTAGCTGTACTATTATCCGGATTTTTGTTAAGTGAGGGAAATGTTCATATTCTAAAATTGCGGGTCATTTTCAGGGCAATTTTAGCGGCTTTGGCTTTTATTTTAGTGGCTTGCGGCTTGTGCCTGGGAGCTGGGGAAACTTTGCTGTATCTGGGTCATCTGCGTTACCAGGAGGGTAATTTTAGCTCCGCCAAGCGCTTGCTGGCTTGGTCGCAAGCTGTTAACCCCACTGGAGAACTGGCCCGGGTCTTTTATGCTTATGCTGACCTTAACCTTGGGGCCGATACTGACGCCATCCGGGCGGAAGCG
>JAGWQI010000083.1 GCA_028870105.1 Patescibacteria group bacterium | reverse complement strand
GCACCGAGATACATTACCACGTCAACCTTGAACAGGCCAATCAATAGCCAGTTCAAGCCACCGATGACCAACAGGATAAAAGCAATCATGTGTAAAGCTTTCATAAAACTCACCCCCTTTACGGGCGCCCTTAACAGAGCGCGATTTTTTTATTTCTGATTAATAAGTAAGCCGTTTTTATTATACCATTTTTAGCTTTTTTGAGCCAAACCACTTATCCCCTTGGATTAACAGGTAGCTGTCTTTATGGGAAAGATTTATTGAATTTTAACAAAACCACCCCAGGTTTTCGGGGCGGTGTATTTTTGTCGTTTTTGGGATTAAGCCGTTAGTTTTACCACCCGAACATTTTTCCGACTTCTTCGGGGACTTCGCCCAGGCGGGTTTACCCGCCAAAGCTACAGACTGATTTAGTGTTAAGATGGTTATTTACCACCCGAACATTTTTCCGACTTCTTCGGGTTGTTCGCGCCGGCGGGCAATCTTGATTTCCCCGTTTTGGGCAATCAGCTTGGCCGGGGAAGACAATAGGCAATGGTGCGAGGCTAAGGCATCCTGGTAAGCGCCGGTGTCGAGCAGGGCCACGTAAAGCTCTTCGGCCTCGTCTAGGCGCGGCAGCGGAATGTAGTCCCCGCCGGCCGTGTACTTGTCGTCACTGTCGCAACTGGAACCAGCCAGCCAGACTTTTTCCAGTCTGCGGGTATTTAAGTGATTAACCGGCACGACATGCCATTTTTGGTGAATGGCCCAGGTGTCAATCAGGTCGTTCATAAAGCTGCCGTCGACCACGTACCAGGAAAAGCCGCCCTTATTGCCGACGGGTTTTTCCGTCAAAATTTTGTAAATGGTGATTTGCGCCGGCGCGGCCACGTAGCTGCCCCATTCCACGATTAAGTTGGGATGCTTAATGCCTAACCGGTCGGACTCATTTTTGGCCGTGCGCACAATCTGGCTGACCAGACTCTTGCCGGAATAGAAGTGTTTTTTCTTCTCAAAGGGGATACCGGCGCCGCCGCCAATGTCCAGCGTGTCCAGCTGGGGGTTTTTTTCTTTCAGTTGGGCGTAAAGGGCCAGCGTGCGTTTGAGCGGCTGGATGAAGCCCTGAATGTTTTCAATCTGTTTGGAAATGTGGTAGTGCAGGGTGGAGAGGTTGCGGACTTTGCCGATTTTCAGCAGCTCTTCTTCGGTAAAGCCGAAGCGGTTGAATTTTTTGTCCCAATGCGATTGGACTTTAATATCCAGGTTCACGCGGATGCCGACCTCGCCTTTAAATTTGGTCATGCGCTCGAGCTCGTGGTAATCCTCGATAATGGGAATAACCACCAGTCCTTTACCCTTAAGTTCTTCAATTAGGCTAATATATTTTTCGGTCTTCGGTCCGTTGCAGATTACGCGGATCTTGGCGTTGAATTTTTCCTGTTCGATCATGCGCTTAACTAAGTACAGTTCGTTGGCGCTGGCCACATCTAAGTTGGCGCCTTCGGCCACGGCCGGCAGCACGAATTCCTTAGTTTGATTGGCCTTCATGGCGTAATGGTAAAAAAACTTGCCGCGGTAGCCTAAAACTTTAATGTAAGCGGTAAAGGTTTCAATTAAATCGCGCACCCGGTTTTCAATGATCGTGGGGAAGACAATTTCGGTCGAGGTGCCATATTTTTTGACAATGTCAAAAATATTGTACTGGTAATTACCCTCGCGCACTATCAGTTCGCCGTCGGGGTTAATATCGAACATCCCCGTGTTAAATTCTTCCAGGCCCAGGCGCCAGAATTTGCGGAAGCCGTTCTTGCTCTTGATTTTGGATTTAGCCATAGGTGGTCAATAAAAAAACGAATCCTCAGGAATCCGTTTACAATAAATTAAGCCATTGAATTGACTTGCGAGTTTGGGATAAAGAAAGCGTTCGATTATGCGATTGGTTCACCTCTCTAAAATTAGTATCGCCAATAATGTATCAGGGTCGGGTTTGGTTGTCAAATGGTTTTGTTTGTGATTTTGATGGTGCCCGAGGAGGGAGTCGAACCCTCAATCCCTTGCGGGCGACTGATCTTAAGTCAGTAGCGTATGCCAGTTCCGCCACTCGGGCACGCCTTATGGTTTTTGTCGCTTCGAATGAAGCTGCGCACGGCTCCGAAGGAGTGATGCCATTTGGAGGTGCGGGCGGGATTTGCACCCGCGAATGGCGGTTTTGCAGACCGCAGTGTTAGCTACTTCACCACCGCACCAGAAAGATACTAACCAATTTTATCGTATAACTGGCTTTTTATCAACCGTTATGTAAGTTAAAACCCTCCCCTTTTCGGGGAGGGTTTTAAGAGTTAGTTTAAAGCTAACGTTTTGATATTCTGATTCAACGCGGTTTGATACATGGTGGTGCGCTGGTAATTGGCAATCCGCTGCAACTGGTCGAGTTCGGCCTTAATCTTTTTAGCGCCGTAAGCCCAATTTTTGCTCTTGGGCTGAACGTAAACGCCATTCATTTGGTCAAAGGTCCAGTCTTGGTAACGCTGGTCGAGCAGGTTGCTCATGTCATCAATCCATTCGCCGAAATCGTGATATTTGCGCAAATAATCCTGGCCGCCGATGCCGCTACAATTATAGTAGTAGTCGTGCACGCACATATTGCTTTCCACAAAGCTGATGGCAATGACCTGCTTCCAGTTATCTTTGCTGACCAGCTGCGGCACATAATCTGCTAACGGCGAGTCGTAACCCTGCAAATAGTTTTGCAGGTTGACCACTAACGGGTCTTTTTGGGCGTTTTGTTGAAACGAAATCGAATTTTGGTTTTGAGGATCAGAATTGATTTGAAAAACTACAGCTGATTGACCTGAAGCCTGAGCGCCGGCCGCTGGATACAGCAGGGGCACCAATAGAATCAAAGCCGCCAAGGAAACCAGGGAGTTTTGATTCACGGCAGTCTTCAGGAAAGAAAGAGCTTTCATCCTTTAAATCAAACTCCTTTCTCCCCTATCCGCTGGAGGTTAGTCCTTTGGATATGTGTTGTTAAAGTGCGACTGTGGACCGTATCAAGCTTTTGGTGAAATGGTAAAAAGCGGATACAAGCAGTCGGCCCCTAAGTGGGGCAAGAAATGCTAATTGGCTTATCTAAACAAAAAAGTGCCAATAAGCACTCTGTAATATAATTATACGCTTTTTGAATGGATTTTTCAAGGGCTTTTTGCCATTTTTTGGCTTATTTTAGCCCATAAACCTTTTTTTACCCAGAATTTTGGCTAAAATTGGCATTTAAAAAACCCCTTTGTTTATAA
>JAGWQI010000082.1 GCA_028870105.1 Patescibacteria group bacterium | reverse complement strand
GCACGTTTGGGATTATTACCCAGTACCCATCCCAACAACAGGGCGATAATTTTTATGCGCCCTGGCCGCGCATCGCCCAGGCCAAACAGGATGGCATGGAAATCGTTTGCCATACCCAAAATCATTTTAACGGCAAGGATCCCAAATACAGCGCTGTTTATATTTACGAGAACCTCAGCGGCTGCCAGCAAGACATTAGCAGCCACTTAGGCTCGGCGGAACCGTTTTTGATTTATCCTTACGGCGCCTACACACCAACATACATCCAGCAAGCCCAAAAAGCCGGCTTTGCTATGGCCCTAACCATCCACTACGGGCAATACGTCGATGTAGCCGATTTGATGCAAACGCCGCGCGTGCGGGTAAACGGCGACGAATCTTTGGCCCGGTTCGCCAAAGTCATGTCCGAAGATTATCAAGGCGCCAGCTCTACGCCAAAGACCGCCGCCAACTAATTTCCGCGTAGCGAAAACGCCCGGCAAAATCTTTGTGAAAATTTACATCTGCCTTTGGCAGGTGTTTTTTTATAAGTCGCCGCAGTGCGGGTTTTTGCCGCGGGTCGAATTCCAAATATATCAAAGCCGGTTTTTGATGACGAACCAATATTTGCTCAAGCAGTTTGCGGTACAAGAATAATCCTTTTTCTTTGGTAAAAAGGGCGGTTTTGGGATCGTATTTAACGCTGTCCGTTCGCCAATGCGGATCAAGGTAGGGGAGATTGGCGATTAAAATATCAAAATCAAATTTTATGTTTTTCAATAAATCGCTCAAGATTATGCGCGCTTTTACCCGATGTTTAACAAAATTTGATTTAGCTATATTTAAGGCTTTTTTAGAAACATCCGAAGCATAAAATTCTAACCTAAACCCTAAGCCCTTAGCCCTATCCGCCAAGCCGGTAATAATTGCGCCGCTGCCGGTGCCGACGTCGAGGATTTTAATGCTGCCTCCTAAATCTTTAAATCTAAAGTTTTTCAGTCTTTCAATTACCAAGTCCACCGCCATCTCCGTCTCGGGGCGGGGGATTAACACATGCTTGTTAACTTTAAGCCGTAAACCGTAAAAATCTTTATACCCCAAAATGTATGCTAGCGGTTGCCCTTTTTTTCTACGTTTCACCAAATTTCGCAATCTGATTATCTGATTTTCCGACATCCGATATTCCAGATTCATAAAAATAAACTCCTTAGATTTACCAAGGAGATGCATCAAAATCAACTCGACCTCAACACCGCGGTATTTGAGCAAAGCTTCTTTTATATCCATAAATCTAACCCTGAGCTTGTGGCTCGACATCGCTCGCACCTGGCCACCTTGAGCCAGTCGAAAAGGTCGAAGGGTTTGGCTTCCCAAGAATATACGCCAGCAGGAGTTCGGCTTCCGGCTTATTACGTTTTTTTAAAACTTGCTTAATTGTCATAATTTGCTATATTATCCCTACCCCAATTTCAAGGAGAACTACAATGATGAAACCGGCTTTGAGGATCATTCTCGGCGGTGACCCAAACAGCAATCGGGCCATCGAAGGGCGTACTGCTTTTCTGAAAGACCGATTCGGCGCCTGCATGGTAATTGCGACCGAAAAGAACATAGACCGACCTCAGGTCAACGACGAGCAAAACGGCCAATGCCTGGTAGTTGGTGCCGAGGGCGTACTCGGTTTTCTGACTGGCTATGAATGCCTTGCGAAGGCGGTTCAGGGACTGGTCCAATAATCTCGCTGCGAAACACTGATGCTCCGGGCACCCGCTCGGAGTATCATTTTTTTAGCGCTTCTTTTTTGGCCGCGGCGTCGGCTTTTTGCAAGGCCTCAACAATGCCGGCAAACTTGCCTTCCATTATTAAATTTATCTGGTTGAAGTTTTCGTTAATGCGGTGGTCGGTCACACGGTCCTGCGGAAAATTGTAAGTGCGGATTTTCTCGCTTCTGTCGCCGGTGCCGATTTGGCTCTTGGTTAAGTCGCGGATTTTTTTATTCTCTATTTCCTCGTAGTGCGCGGCCACGCGGGCGCGAATAACCTCCATGGCCTTTTCCTTATTTTGGGTAAAACTGCGTTCGTCCTGGCACTGCGCGGTAATGCCGGTCGGCAAGTGGACAATCCGCACCGCGCTGTAGGTGGTGTTAACAGACTGTCCGCCGTGGCCGCTGGAGGTGGTGGCTTCAATTTTTAAATCTTTGTCCGCAATAGCGTAATCTTTTTCTTCCAAAATTGGCAGCACAGCCACGGTAATGGTCGAGGTGTGCACACGGCCGGACTTTTCGGTCTGGGGCACGCGCTGGACGCGGTGCACGCCGGACTCGTATTTAAACATGGCGAAAGGCTCAACCGGCGCTGAGCCTTTGGTTTTGCCATGAATTTCAAAGATCACTTCTTTAAAGCCACCGGCATCTGAGCGGGAAGAGGAGACAATATGCGGCTTAAAGCCCAATTCTTCTGCAAATTTGCCGTAAGCGCGGAACATTTCCGCCGCAAACAAAGTAGCCTCGTCGCCGCCGGCCCCGGCCCGAATTTCGACAATGACATTCTTGTCGTCGTTGGGGTCTTTGGGCAGCAGCAGCTCTTCTATTTCGGCTTTCAAGTTCCCGATCTCAACCTCCAGGCGCTTTATTTCGTCCAGCGCCATGGACTTAATCTCGGCACTTGGGTCGTCCAGCAACTTTTGGTTATCCAAAAGCTCCCGAGTGCTTAATTCCAAATTTTTGATACGGTCCACTACCGGCTGCAGCTGGGCCTGGCGTTTGCCCAATTTGGCCATATCAAAACCGCTGCCGCTACTCATTTGTTCGGTGAGCTGATTATATTCGTCTAAAATTTTCTGAAAAGCCGGTTCCATATAAATAGTATAAAGTATAAAATTGAAAGTAGAAAGGGCGCGCAAAAATACGGATCCGCATATTGGTACGAATCCGTATTTTATAAAATGTTATTTCTTCGTGCGAGCCTTGCGCTCTTTCTTGGGCTTAACTGAGGCCTTAATAGAAACAGCTGCCGCGGCGCGCTTCTTGAACTTGTCAATGGAGCCGGCGGTGTCGAGCAGCTTTTGCTTACCGGTGTAAAACGGATGGCAGGCGCTGCAAACTTCGGTGTGCAGCTCCTTCTGGGTCGAGCCGGTGGTAAAGCTGTTGCCGCAAGCGCAAGTCACCTTGGCGGTAAGATGAAATTGTGGGTGAATATTAGGCTTCATAAAATTATTCCTTAAAAAAATTAATGCTTTAGGCGCCGCTCAAACTCGTGAAGTTCGTCGTACTCTTCTCCCGTCAAGTGGTGTACGCC
>JAGWQI010000017.1 GCA_028870105.1 Patescibacteria group bacterium | reverse complement strand
CCACCGAAATCTGATCTCCCTGGGATATGTAGCTTTTCTCATACATTTTAGCTCCTTTCAGGCAGTTAACACCTGTTACCTTAAGAATACCAAAATGTTACCTTATGGTGTGTAGTCTACAACCGCTGGCGCATCGGCGGTTTTTTTGATATTATTGAATTATGAGCCAAGACGAGCAACTGGAACAAAAAGTCAGCCAATACGCAACCCTGGCCAAAGAAAACAAAAATATCGACGTGGCGAGTTTAATGATGAGCGCGTTGGGACAAAAAGACAACACTGTCTCATCCCGCGCCAAGCGCTGGGCCTACCTAATTTCCATCAGTCTGCCGCCGTTTGGCCTCCTGTTCGCCTTAAAATATTATGTTTTCAGCGGCGAAGACGACGCCAAAACCGTAGCCACCTCCTGCGTCATTTTAACCGTACTTTCGGTAGGCTTGTTCTGGATCATTGGCAAGACCATGCTCTCGAGCAGCGGCACCAGCCTAGAGCAAATCCAACAAATTACGCCCCAAGAGATTAAAAGCACTTTGGGCCCATAAAAAATTAACATCAAACCGATGCAACAAAACCAAGTATCCCAAATTCCCGAACCGCCATTGTCGCGCTTACTGTTTGCCGATACCCGCGTGGCTTGGCTGTGGTTAATAATTCGCTTATACGTTGGCTGGCAGTGGCTGGAAGCCGGCTGGAGTAAATTGGGCAGCCCGGCGTGGACCGGCAATCAAACCGGCGCGGCCCTACAAGGCTTTTTAAACGGAGCTTTGGCTAAGACTGCCGGCGCCCATCCGGACGTGCAAGGCTGGTACGCCGTCTTCTTAAAAGGTTTCGTCATGAACCACGCCGCCAGCTTTTCTTACCTGGTGACTTACGGTGAATTATTGGTCGGCTTGGCTTTGATTTTAGGCGTGTTTACCGGCATCGCTGCGTTCTTTGGCGCTTTTATGAACATGAATTACCTGTTTGCCGGCACGGTCAGCGTTAATCCGCTGCTGTTTTTGCTTGGCTTGTTTTTAATTCTAGCTTGGCGGATAGCCGGCTGGTACGGGCTGGACCGCTTTGTTTTGCCCCGCTTCGGCACGCCCTGGCAACCCGGCCGAACTTTTACCAAGGCCGGCGGCTGAAAGGCCGATTATAGCACAAAACCGCCCCGGCAATAAGCTCGGGGCGGTTTTTAAAAACTACTTTACGAACGAGGCTTCAAATGCCCATGTGGTGCACTGCTCCACCTGCTTGACCGTTAAAATGCCGCTGTCTATCAACAACTTTTGTTCTTTTAAGATGTTGGTACGGTACATTTCTGGACCGTCGGTATTAATCGTGAATTTAACCTTATACTTCAGCAGCGTCCGGTAAACATTCTTGAGCTCTTTTAAATTCTTAACCACGCTGTTGCGCAAATTTGAGGTCGGGCAGGTTTCCAGCGTAATATTTTGTTTAACAATATCACGCATCAAACCTTTGTCCAATGCGCTTTTTATTCCGTGACCGATCCGGTGCGGGCGAATCTCCCGTACGACAAACTTCAGCTCATTTATGGAACCAATCTCGCCAGTATGCATAGTAATGCCAAGGCCCGCCTGTTTAGCCTCAGCGATTAACACGCGATGTTTTTTGATGGAAAAAGTTTTACGTTCCGGACCCGCAATATCAATCCCGACCACGCCGCGATTCTTGTACTTAATGGCTTTCTGAAAAATTATTCTGTTATGGTCATAGTTCAGCGTGCGGTCACCCATTAAAATAATGCCGCCGCGCACTTGTGGAAATTCAAGCATGGCCTGATCCAAACCCCACAACGCGGCCATAATAATATGGTCCAAATCGCGCTCGCCGCCGCGGTTGCGGAACATCGGATCAAACCGCAATTCCTGGAGCACCAAATTGCAAGCGCGATAACCGCCGCCAATCACGCTCTTAACCGACTCAAGTATCGCCTCAGGCGAAGACTGGATCAACTCGGTCCAGTGGAAGAAATTATTATGCATCTGGTCAAGGTTCTTGTTCTTGCGACCCTCGCCCATGGTAATCATATCCTCGAAATCCCAGTAATCCTTGGTGGGCAGCCGAATGCCCTGGCGGTGCGCGATAGACCACAAAATCGCCGGGTTTACCGACGATCCCAAATGCGCGTGCAGTTCCGCTTGCGGTTTTTTGTTCAACTTAGTCATATTGGCGATATTTTAGCAGATTCCCGGTTATCCATCAAATTTTAAACGTGTCGTCTCTGAACGCCGAATCCCGCAACTCAACAAAAAATAGACTTATTTTTGCGTCGGCGCCACGTGCAAATAATTCAAGATAAACTGGGCCAGCTGCCCCCAAGCCGGCGCGGCCGTGGATTCGGCAAACTTTACGTCACGCGGATGGTCAATCCTGACCACCATAACAAACTGCGGATTTTCCACCGGCCCATAACCAATAAAGGAACCAATGTTGTCGTCCGGCTCATAGCCGGACTTGCCGTCTTTGCGCGCCACCTGTGCCGTGCCTGTCTTGCCGGCGATAAAATAGCCGTCTACTTTGGCACGCTTGCCCAGGCCGTTCTCCACCACATCCACGAGCATGGCCGTAACCGCGTTGGCGGCCTTAGCGGAAACCGGCTGGCCGACCTGCTGGGGCTGGGTTGTGACAACCTTGCCATCCGGGTAAATTTTGCTTTGGACAATATACGGCCGCATTAACTTTCCACCATTGGCCAAAGCGGCATAAGCCACAGCCATTTGCAGGGGCGTCACACTAATCCCCTGACCAAAACTGGCCGTATCATAATTTACGGTAATGTTACCCTTCAGGCCGTTTAAATCGCCAGCGGTCTCCGTCAGCTCAACACCGGTTTTTTTTCCAAAACCAAAACTTTGCAGATATTGGGCAAAGGCTTGGTTGCCGAGCTGGTTTTCGGCAAAAATCGCGCCGGTATTCAGCGACAAATCCAGCGCCTCGGTCATGGTAATCTGCCCATGGCCGCCAGGCTCGGCGTTTTTTATGGTGTAGTTGTCAACAGTCACCTCGCCTTTATCTACATAGGTCGTATCCGGGGCGATTTTGCCGGCGTCTATTGCCGAGGCCATGGTAATGGCCTTAAAAGTTGAACCCGGCTCATAGTTTCCAACCACGTTTAAGTTATTGTAGACCGACGGGTCGGTAACTTTGCCGTAATTATTGAGGTCAAAGTCCGGATAGCCGGCCATAGCCAAAATCGCGCCGGTCTTAGGATCAAGCACCAGCACGTTGCCGCTGTCCGCGCCATGCTTGGTCACGGCGTCTTTTAGCACCTGCTCGGCCTGGAATTGAATGGTCTTATCGATTGTCAATACCAAATTCACGCCATCGGTAGCCGGCGTAATCTCGCGCTTTGCCCCGAAAATCCATGCCCCGCTGGTGTCTTTTTCCTCATAGACCTCCCCGGCGCTACCGGCCAGGTCTTTTTCAAAATACTTCTCTAAACCGTACAACCCCACCTTTTGGCTCCGCTGGTTATAGCCCACAAATCCCAACGCCTGGCTCAGAAAATCATTCTCCGGGTAAAACCGCTTGTCTTCTGAATCAAGGTAGATACCGGGCAGTTTTAAATCCTGAATTTGCGCCTGCTCGGCATCGGTCAGTTGCTTTTTTATGGGCACGTATTTGCGCGACAAATCAGTCAGCTTCGGCAAAATATCCGCCGCCGCCATAGACAGCACGCCAGCCAAACTGCCGGCGGTTGCCGTGGCATTTTGAATGTCAGGCGGCACGGCGTAAACCAAATAATTCTTTATGTTTGTGGCCACCGGGATATCCTGCAAACTAATCTTGTCCACCAGCTTAATTTCGCCGCGCGAAGGAAATATCTTCAAATAAGCGCTATGTTGCTGTTCGGCTTGCTGGCGCGCTTGTTGGCCGTGGATAACCTCCAAATCAAATAAGCGCGCCCCGACTGCAGACAACGCCAACAACAAAAAAACCGTCAAAGCGGCTGTTCGTTTATAAAATATTTCGTTTGGGTAACGCTTGGCCATCAATGTGATATTTAAATGCCCTAAACGCGGCAATGCCCCCTCTACCGCGATAGGCCTTAGTTTACCTCCGACTGAGCTGGTTAACCTGCAAAAACTGCGGCGTGCCGGCCTGGACGAACCCGGCAGAGGCAAAATCACTGCTTACCGAAATGACCGAAGAGGCTTCGGAAACTTGCAAATTCATTTTTTTATTATCCTCCTGCAACTGCGCCAATTGCATCTGCAGCGCTTTCATTTCGTAACCGGCCGCCGAATAACTGTTGGCCGACACAATATAACCCATCAACAAAAAAGCGTTCAGCGCCAGCAAAGCCATAGCCAGCACCAGCCGCACGGGTCCGGCTTTCTGGCTTTGCGGCCTAATCACGCGCGTTTTGGGCCTAATTGGCAGCGCGCCAAAAAAATTCGACAAAGTCGCGGTTTTTAGCATGAGTTATTTGATGACTTTAATTTTTATTTTTTGTTTGCTAGACGTTTTGGTTTTGATTTTGATTTTCATTGGAACTTTTAATTTATTAAATTTTTTGGACGGCTCGTAACTTAGCGGGTTTTGCCCGTGGATTGGCGGCTAACTCCTCTACTGATGCGGTAATCGGCTTTTTTGTTAAAATTTTCGCGCGGGGACTTTTGCCGCAAACGCACTGGGGAAACTCCGACGGACAAATGCAGCCCCTGGCCATACCCGCGAAAAATTGTTTTACCATACGGTCTTCCAAGGAATGAAAGCTGACTATCACCAACCGGCCGCCCGGGCTGAGCAAATCAAGCGCTTTAGGCAAAAATTCTTCCAAACTTTGCAGCTCCTGATTCACCTCGATCCTCAAGGCTTGGAAAACCCGGCGCGCGTGGTCGTCTGCCTTATGCTTCAACGGCTTTGGCAGCGCCTCAACAATAACCTGGTACAACTCGGTGGTGTAATATATCTGTCTCTTGCCTCTGATTTCTAAAATCTTTCTGGCAATCTGCTTTGAGTAAGGTTCCTCTCCGTAATTCTCAAAAATTTTTATAAGTTCCGCGGCCGTGTAATCGTTCACCACCAATCTAGCATCCTTAACGTTCTGGGTCTGATCAAATCGCATATCCAGCGGCTCTCGGCTCTGAAAACTAATCCCGCGGTTTTCCAGCTCATACGACGATAACCCCAGGTCCGCAACTATCCCGCTAATGTCAGCAAAATCATAACGCTTAACGTGTTTGTCAATTTGCGCAAAATTACCGTGGGCTAAAATCCAATTCTGGTTTTTATTTTTCGATTTCTGATCTTCGGCAAATTTTATGGCATCCAAATCTAAATCAATCGACAATAACTTTCCAGCGGGTCCAATGTGCCGCAAAATTTGCCGGCTGTACCCGCCCCCGCCCAGCGTCGCGTCTACTAAATTCTGACCGGGCTGAGGATCCAAAAACCCAATAACCTCATGAAGTAACACCGGAGTATGTTCATAGGTATCCATCATTGGTTAATTGTTCCCATTAAACCCCCAGGCTGCCAAGCTGCTCGGCAATGGCGTTGCTCTGCTGCTCGGTTTGAGTCTTATAAGCGGCCCACAGCTCTTCGCTCCAAATTTCAATACGGTTATATAACCCGGCCACCACTACGCGCTTTTGGATTTTGGCGAAATCTTTTAAGTAGCCCGGGATAATGATCCGCCCCTGCTTGTCGATCTCGCAGTCCATGGCGCCGGCCAACATTAACCGGGAAAAAGCGCGGGTATTGGCAGTAGAAATTGGGAGACTAGCCAACTTGTCCGCCAGCTTTTTCCACTCATCGAGATTGTAAAGGAATAAAGAATTATCAAGCCCGCGAGTCACCACGACTTTGGCCTTAAGTTGCGGCCGAAATTTAGCCGGAATGGCCACTCGCCCCTTTTCATCAATGCTAGCTTGATATTCGCCTATAAACATTATATTTCGTCTTTGCGGATAGGCCCTTGGGCCCCATTCGGAGCCCAAGGACCAATAATTTAGCGATAAAGCGGGTTTTTAGTTATCCACTAAAGATACCACTTATCCCCACTTTTATCCACTTTTTACCATTTCATAGGTATTATACACCACAAAAACCCATTGGTCAACGCTGTCAAAATCAATTAAATATAACAAAATTTCTCTTATTCAAGGGAAATTTTAAAAAATTTAAAGTTTTGGGCTTTTACCTGTCCACAAAAATAAAAATGTTTTTATTTTAACCCAAATTAGACCATAAAAAATAAAAACCCGTCTTGGCAAAGACGGGTTTTTTTATAAACTTATAGCAAAACTTGGTTATTTCAACTGCAACAAATGGTCAATGGCCGGCCGGTTAAAACCAATTACTATTTGATCATCGATTTCGATTACCGGCACGCCCATTTGGCCGCTTTTCTTGACCATGGCCATGGCGGCCTGCTCATCGGCCTCCACGTTAACATCGTTAAATGGCACCCCCCGCTGCGTTAGATACTGCTTTGCCATAACGCAATACGGGCAGGTCGTGGTCGAATAAACGGTAACGTTTGCCATACTTACTCCTTTCGTTAGTCGCACATTAATCTTTTTAAATTCCTGGTAAAGGCGTTGCCCACCAGGGTGTAGCAGATATTGTTCTTTTCGCGCTTGGCGCGCACTAGGCCGTTGTCGCGCAACAACCGCAAATGATGCGAAACTGCGGCCACGCTTACCCCTAATTTGGCGGCGATATCGCTAACGCAAATATCACGCCGGGAAAACAGCAGGCACATGACCCGCAACCGGCTCTGGTCGCCGGCTAAGGCTAAAAACCTGGCTTTTTGAGGCAAATCCTTAACATTGCGCATACATTTGATATTTAACTATTCAAACAACTACTTGAATAGTAGCAAAAAATAAAAATCTGTCAAATCGGCTAAACTTGGCCGCGGGTAATTGCGTACGCCGCGATACCAAAAGCCACGGCAACGTTTAGGCTCTCCTTTTTGCCATGCATTGGAATCTCAAGCAATTGATCGCACAATTTAACCAAAGACTTGCTAATTCCCCCAACTTCTTCGCCTAAAATCAGCGCTAGCGGAAATTTTGGCCTAAATTTATTAATATTAACCGGCTTGCCAACATTATTTTCCAGGCCAATAATTTTTACCTTTTGCCGTTTGAGGATCCTAATTACGGCCTGCGGCATCTTAGAGTGCTCCCACGGCACAAACTCCTCCGCGCCCAACGCCGATTTGGCCATGCGCCTTTTGTGCCAAATATTGCCAGGGGTGCCGGTATAGCCGGTCAAATAAATTTTACTGACGCCAAAAGCGTCGGCTGTGCGAAAAATCGAGCCGACGTTATAAAGCGAGCGAATATTATGGGCAATAACAAAAAAATCCGCTGTCTTGCTCATGGGAACTCGTTGACTCTAGACGGCCTGTTCGGCAAAAATCCGGTCAACCTTGTCGATAACCGTATCTAAAGCCGTGCCTGACTTAGTATAATAAGCCTCAACGTTAAAATTCGGGTCTTGTGACAAATTTTTACTGTCGGGCAAATTGCTTAAAATAACGACCGGTGTCCGCGCCAGAGCGTCAGGCAAATTTTGAAGATTTTGCAATACCGCGAAACCGTCCAGCTTAGGCAGTATCAAATCTAGGACAATCACGCCGGGACGCTCACTTTTAATTTTTTGCAAAGCCTCTTCCCCGTCCCCGGCCGTGACCACTTGATACCGAGCCGACAATTGCCGGGTTATGATTTCCCGCAAAATAATATCGTCTTCTACCACCAGGACTTTATTCAAATTAGACATAGAGCAAATTTAAATTCAACCCGCTATCGGGACGGCGCTCCAAACGGCCGTCAAGCAGGGTTAAAAGAATCTCGCAGGTCACAGAAACCCTTAAGCCTATTACATGCCCGCCGACCACGCTAAAATCGCGTCGGCCAAAACTGCCGTGGACGTGTAAAACCGGCCGGCCGGCCAAAACGGCAAGATTGCCTATCAGCGAAATAATTTCCACTTCTTCGGCGAAAACTTGTTTCTCGTAAGTTTTTTTCTCTAAATCAAAAAACCCTAATTCCGCGTAATTAGCGGCGCCAATCCCGTTAAATGCCGCCGCTTTGACTTCGTTTAATTCGGCAAATTCCAAAAGCCCAGCGACAACCTCTTCGCCCTTATCGAATCGCAAAATATAATGGCGACTATCCTTAAGGACAATTTGCATAACGCTTTAACGATTAACTACAAACGCCGGCTTATGCAAGTTTGACCGAACGGGCCAAAACGTCTTTAACTTTTTGAATAATATCGTCAACCGACTGGTCGGACTTCAGTAAATAATCCACCGCGCCGGCTTCCACGATTTTACTGATCGTCTCCACGTCGCCAATGTTAGTTAGCACAACCACCGGTACGTTAGCCGTAGCCGGATTGGCCTTTAACTCCCACAGCACGGAAATTCCGTCCAGCTTGGGCATCATAATATCTAAAAGCAGCAAATTTGGCGCCGCTTCCTTGCACTTGGCCACAGCCTCCTCGCCATCGTAGGCTGGAACGGGGTTATAACCCGCGGCTTTTAGCGCGTCACATAAGGACCCCGAAATGAGCTTGTCGTCTTCCGCGACAACAATAGTTGTCATAAATTTAAATTGTTAATAATTTTCAATTTTTAATTTTCAACCGAGTGAAAACTAAAAATTAAAAACCGGAAATTTAGGCCAAAGGCAGGCTAAAATAAAACGTGCTTCCCAGGTTTTCGCCCGGGCTTTCCGCCCAAATCTTGCCGCCATGCGCCTCAATAATGCCCCGGCTAACCACCAAACCCAAACCCGTGCCCTTACGGCTGCGGTCGCCTGACTGCAGCTGCTTAAATTTGGAAAACAGCTGCGCCACGTCTTCATGCGCCACGCCGATACCGGTGTCCTTGACCGAAATCACCAGCTGCTTGTTTGCCTGATCGGCTCGAAGGCTCAAATCAATTTGCCCGCTGTCGGTGTATTTAATGGCGTTACTAATTAAATTGCCCAAAACCTGAGAAATGCGGACCCGGTCGAACTTCGCCGTTAACTTTTCCGGCGCAGCCAAGTTAAGCTGTAAATGCTTAGCCGTAGCCTGGGGCGTAAACGCCCTAACCTGGTCTTTCATCACCTCAACTAAATCGTAATCTTGCGCGTTAAGTTCAAACTTGCCAGCTTCGATTTTGGCTACGTCCAATAAATCGTTGACCAGCTCGAGCATATTGTTGGAGGCAGTCTCGATAGTGACAACCGTGTCCTTAATTTTGGCGGCGTCCGCGCCCTGGGCAGCGGCCAAATTCTTAAGCAACGACTCGCTGGACCAGCGCACGGCGGTCAACGGCGCGCGCAACTCATGAACCATCATGGCCGTAAACTCTTGGCGGGTCTTCTCCAAAGTTTTTTCCGTGGTAATATCGTGGAAAACCACGCTCACGCCTAATTTTTCGCCCTGCGCCGTTTTAACCGGTGAAAAACCCATTTCCAAAGCTTTGTCTTTCAAGTAAACGTCTTGGGCCACCACCGGCTGGTCTTGCGCCAGCGCCTGCTCAATTTTAGTACGGATATCCAACTTGCCGGCCAAGCCGTCGACAATATCAAAGATGGTCGGCGTTTTTTGGTCCGGCAAACCAAATAATTTTTGCACGGCCGGATTATAGACCATTAGCCGGTTCTCCGGATTAACCATAATTACCCCGTCGGTCAAAGAATAAATCACGGCCGACAGCTTGCCTTTCTCGTTCTCCAGTACCGCCTGCAGCTTAGAAACAGCCGTGGCCGCCTGGTTAGTAATCGCGTATAAAATTGAGGCTTGTTCATCACCGTAGCGGCCGGCTTCGCCCGAGGCTACGTTAATCATGCCAACCAACCGACCAGAAATAACCACTGGCAAATTAAAAAACGACTGTACGGATATTTTTTTATTATCGTCTAAAATATTACCGGTAATACTCTCATCCACCGACTGCGCGGGCATTTTTTTGTCCAAAATGGCGGCGAATGACAGCAGCATTTTTTCTTTAACCTGCTCAATAAAACCGTGGCTGACGGTGTTTTCCACATGACATTTGAACATCACCCGGCCATCTTCTTCAATCAGCATATACGCCACGGTGTCGTATGACAACAAATTACCTAAACTGCTGGTGATAATGTCAATAATTTTAGCCGTATCCAAGGAATAGCCGATTCGTTCGCTAATTTCCTTCAGCACTTGCGCCTGGTAAACTTTTTGTTGCAACTCCAACGATTGGCTGGCTTCCTGCCGCAAGAATTTTCGTTCCCGCATCGACGAATAAATATAGCCGATCAACACGACGGCCAGCATGACAAAGTCGATTATTAAAAGAATATTTAATATCATCAAGTTTTGTTTTAAGCGCTAAGCGGACGGGATACCAAAACAGTCGAGGCAAGAAGATTCCAATGTTTCCCCTTATCCGATTATAAGCCCTTCACCATAGGATACTTTTCCAAAAGCGTATTTAAGGTCATTTGGGCAATCTGACCGGACAAAGCCATATATTCATTAGCCACGCCCTTAAGCACCAGCTGTGGGTCGCCATCCATATCCAGCACCGTGCCGTCGTCAGCCACCTTCACGCCCGGGATTTTTTTAGCCTTATCTAAAGCAATATTTGGACCTAATACCACCATTTGCTTTTGAATCAGGTCAGTTAACATTTTTTTGTATTCTTCGTGGTCTGCCATAGATTTTTAAATTTTTAGATTTAATTGATGTCTTATTATAACATATTGCCGTCAAACCCCCAACTAAATGACTGCTTTACCAGGCCAGGAGCTGTTTTGTGGATTAGCCGACTAACTAACCCAGCTGCTTTGTTTGACTTCTCTCTAAACTAGAGTTCCTTAACCCGCCCAAATCCCACGCTGTCGCGAAAAACTTTGCCAGCTGGAATTTGCAACGCCCGAACAATGGCAAATTCGCCATAGCGGTCGTTGATGCTATCCAAGGCCGCCACGACCCGACGCTGACGCTCCACGTCGCCAAACAGCGACAGCTGCTTGGTGTACGAACGCAAACCAGCCACCGTCACGCCGATGATTTTAGCGCCGGCCGGCGGCGCCTGCCCGGCAAAGCTCCTAACAACCTCCAAAAAAATCTCCCGGCCGTCCTGCGCAAAATAACCAAGCTTTAGGCTTCGGCCAAACCCTTGCCAATTTTTGTCGTGGGTAAAAAAATGGACAATTTCGCCCTCCAGGCGTTTGCGCCGTAGCCGCCGGCCAACCATCTCGCACAATTTGTACAGCACTGGCAAGAAAAATTCCTGGCGGCGATAGTCCTGCGGCAAAGTGTACATATGGCCCATAGATTTAATGTTCTGATCCTGGAGCACCCTTTCCTTCCAACTGCCGCGCAACTGACCCATGTTGTACAAATGGTGGCCCATAACCGGACCAAATCTGGCCACCAGGTGACTTTTGGGGTAATCGCGCAAGTCCGCTAGCGTGCGGATGCCTAGTTCGTTGAGATGATACTGCTGCCTTTTTCCAATACCCGGGATATCAATGAGCTTAAGCTGATGATACAGCTCGTTTTTAGCAAAGCTAAAGACGCCTAAATTTTGCGTTTTAATTTTTGACCTTTGATTCTCCACGATTACCACCAGCCCATCCGGCTTCTTCATATCGGAAGCGACCTTGGCCAAAAGTTTATTGTCGGCAATGCCAATGCTGCAAGTTAAAAAATCACCGACCTCTTTTTTAAACCGGCTTTTGATTTCCCGCGCGATGCTTACGGCCTCCCGCCACGGATCAACTGTTGCCAACTCGCCTCTCGCCGCTTGCCTCTCGCCGCTTGTTCTGATGTTACACTGCTTCGTCGCGTCAAAAAAACACTCGTCAATGCTATACTTTTCCACCTTGTCCGTGTAATCATTTACAACTTTCAAAAACTTGCGGGTATAAAAACGGTAACGTTCGGCCCGGGTGGGCGTTAAAATAATTTTTGGGTACAGCTTTCTGGCCTCCCAAACCGGCGTGCCGGTTTTAATGCCCCAGACCTTAGCTTCGCGACTAGCCGCAATAATTATGCCGCCCAAATGTTCGCACACGCCTAAAGGCTGCCCGCGCCATTGCGGGTTATCCTGCTGCTCCACCGACGCAAAATAACTATTCATGTCAAGATGAAAAATAATGGGCTGCATAAAAAATTTAAAGCTTTAACACACAAAATTATATCTTTTGTCTCCGGCTTAAATCCTGCCTTGTGGCTTTTTATATAGTATACGTTCGTTCACTATATGTCAACCATAAATAACAAAACCGCGGTAAGAGTCTCCTCTCGCCGCGGCCTAGACATGCTTCCCTACCCTCCTTTCGTGCCGTTTTTACCCAGTTTCATGAACCAGGCTTCTTCCGAACCGCGCCTCGTGCTAAAACCAAGGCGCTCAAACCAGCCTTTTTTGCCCGTAACCGTGAACAGCTCAACTAAGCCTGACTCAATGGCCAAATTAACGCAGCGCGACACGAGTTGCGGACCAATGCCCCGACCGCCGTACGCCGAGTCCACGACCACGGTGCGGATTTCGGCGATATCGCAAGGCCTGCCATGCCTGCCGCGAAAACGGGTCAAAGCGGCGCAACCCACGACCTTACTGCCCACTACGGCGACAACAAAGTCGCCCTTGGCCGGGAATAACTTGGTCTCAGGTTGGATTAGCACCCGCTTGTACGACTCGGCCAAACGGACGATACCCTGCCAGTGCGCCCTCGTCCTAGCCCGAACAAACTTCACACCGGCCACGCCTTTTAAAGCCAGGAGCTGCCGTCCGGCTATGGGCATAAGCATGGCGTGCTTTTGCCCAATGAGCGAACGGAACCCGAGTTTGCGGAACAACGTCTGTTCCTTGCGACAAATAGTCGCAAGAATCTGGTAAATCTTCAGTTCCCGCGCCCGGTCGACGCATAACCGGACCAGGGTTTCCGAAAAAATCCCCCGTGCCCAGTCGTTTTGAAAGGCAAAGCTGCGGATTTCCCCCAGCTTCCGTCCATAAACTTTCAAGGCACAACAGCCCTGAATTTCTCCGTTTACGGTTAACACCGTAAAGTCCGACCAATGCGGCAGTCGGCCATGCTGCAAGTCGGGATCCGCGAGAATCAGGCCTTCGATCGTCGGCCAGTCCCGCTTTTTTGCCGGCCGGATCACGATCATATTTTTCCCTCCCGCAAAATCTGTCCCAGGCTACCAAACCTTGCGGCAAGAAAAACAAAATGTAGTTTAACAATTTTTGCCGGCTTGTCAAATGCGCGCGACAAAAAACAGCCGCTGGATAGCGGCCGGGTGACAAGTTTTTGATTAATGATGGCCGTGACGGTGAGCGGCTTGCTCCTTGCGCACCTGGATATGACGCTTTTTATGTCCGAGCACGACCATAACCATCATTAAGCCATAGCCGACCCACAGCGCATAGCTAAAATAAATTTTTAGGCCGATGGTTAGCGGCGCGGTAACAAACAAGTCTAGCGCCAACGAGGTAAAAAACCAAAAAACCGCAATAAAGCCGGCTTCCAAAAGAGTAACCACCCCCAGCAACCTCACTAAAATCAAAACCAATACCGCGGTGCTTAAAAAATACAACACCTGCCAACTGCCGTCTAAATAATCAATGTAACCAAAAAATAACCACTTTAACCCGCTCAAAACCACAAGCTGCAAGAAAAAAACCAGCCAAAATTTTTTGATGGTCATGCTAAAACCGTTTTCTTAACTTTTCTCACGGTCGGCCGGCGGCGCACCACGCGGCGCTTAATGGGTTCCGGCCTTGTCATTTCTCTGGGCATCTGCCGGGCCAATTCCGCGGCTTGAGCCAAATCCCCTTCCAAATTTTCCTTAACCTCTTCTATCCGCTGCCTTAAATTTAAATCTTGCGACCGGCGCCAGGGAAATAAAATATGCCTGGAGTGAATCCAAAACCCTCTCCAGAGACCTTGTTCGTAAACTTTTTCGTACCAATCCAACCCCAGCCAAATGCCATACCAAGAACCAAGCAGCATGCTCAGCAGCAAAGTGAGATAATTGACGGCGGCAAAATCTAAAAAGCTAAAATTGGCCTGCCCGCCAAAACTGCCGGCGGATACGGCGACCAAATAAGACATCATGGCCAGCTGCTGCAGGATCATAAACAGCATTACCCCGAGCAGTGAGCACAAAAAAATGTAAGCGGATTTTTTCAAGCCTCCCATAAAATTTATTTTAGTTTCTTTAAATTTAAGGCGCCATTAATATTATAAAATAATTTTTATTTCGACGCAAATTTTAAACAACCAAGCGGATCTTTTGGCTAGCGGGAACTTAAAATGCTCTTTTTATAGCTGTCGAGGTTATCCAGAGCCACACCTGTGCCGCGGGCCACGCACAATAATGGCTGCTCGGCCACAAAACACGGCACGCCCACGCTTTGGGCAACGTAATGGTCTAAATTGCGCAGTAGCGCCGTGCCGCCGGGCATAATCATCCCCTTGTCAATAATATCGCTGGCTAGCTCAGGCGGCGTATCCTGCAACACCGTTTTGACGGCCCGCGCGATCTCAACCAACTCGTCAACTATCGCCTCCACCACCTGGTTTGTGGACACGGTCACGGTCTTTGGCAAACCGCTAATCATATCGCGGCCGCGCACCTGCATCATCTCTTCTTCAGGCAAGGCCAGCGCGCTGCCGATATTAATTTTAATTTCTTCGGCCGTCCGGTCACCGATGGCAATGCCGTGCTTTTTGCGCACGAACTCGGTAATAGACTGGTCGAGCCGGTTGCCGGCAACACGCACCGAAGTGGAATTCACAATGCCGCCTAAACTCAGCACGGCCACGTCGGTTGTGCCGCCGCCAATATCGATAATTAAATTGCCGCGCGCCTCGGCAATGGGAATACCGGCGCCGATGGCCGCGGCCACTGTTTCTTTAATGACATAGGCATTTTTAGCGCCAGCGGCCACGGCCGCGTCGGTCACGGCGCGGCGCTCAGTTGAGGTAATACCGCCGGGCACGGAAATCATGACTTCGGGACGGAAGAACCGAATATTGCCCAAAGCTTTGTTGATAAAATACCGCAACATGGCCTCCGTGACGCGATAATCGGCAATCACGCCGTCCTTCATCGGCCGGCTGGCCACTATAGTCTCTGGCGTGCGGCCAAGCATTTCCTTGGCTTCCTGGCCCACGGCCAAAACCTTATTGTCATCCAAGGCAATCGCTACCACGGTGGGCTCATTAATAATGATGCCCTTTTTGGGCAAATAGACCAAAGTGTTGGCTGTACCTAAATCTATCCCTATTTTATTTTCAAACATTGCGGTAAAATTGGCTGAGTAAAATAATAAGTGCTGCAAAAAATCCCATATTTAAAACGTAATTTTGGCAGCAGACCCTTCAATACGACTTTAATTATAGCAAACTTGGCGGGATTGTCGAAGCCCTCAAACTTGATTATAATTAAGCCGTATGAACAAAAGTTTGCGCTACGGCATTTTAGCCGTTGGCTTTCTGGCCTTTTTAATCTTGGCGCCGCTGGCCATATTTTACGTCCGCGGCCTGACTTATAATTTTGCGACCGGGCAATTCGTCCAGACCGGGATCTTAGGCGTGCGCAGCCAACCGGCAGACGCGCAAATTTTTTTAAATGGCAAACTTATAAAAAGCAAGGAAGGCGACATTAAATTCTTAACCCCTGGGGAATACGATTTGACGCTGCGCAAAGCCGGCTACAGCCCTTGGGAAAAGCGCCTCTCCGTCCTACCCGGCCAAGTGACTTGGGCCAACCCGGAAGCGGCCAAGGTTTACTTGTTTTTCGACCACCCGACCGCCGTGATTGTCCCCGGCGTAATTGCCGCCTCCGACATCAACAGCAACGGTAATCTTTTTTATCTGACGGCGGAAAATTTAAACCTAATTTCCATTGTCCAGCCAGACCAAAGCCAAAACTGGACCCTGCCAGGCCCGGCTACGGATTTGGCGGTCTCGCCGGACGGCACCCAAGTTATCATTTCCGCAAGCTCCAGCGCGGCCAGCTGGTATTTTCGGCTCGGCGACAATCACTTCTTTGACCTAAGCAGCCTGCGACTTATAAACCCCAAATGGCAATTTTCCGCAAACGGCAATCTTTACGCCTTAAGCTCCGGCAATCTTTACGCCGTTGACCCGGCTGCCGGGCAAGCAACCCTTTGGCAAAAAAACATCTTTGCCGCCACCGACACGGGCGGCGGGCTTTACGCCTTAGTAAAAACGGCAACGGGACTGGATTTTAAATTCTTTGCGGATCCAAGGGGCGAAGTCAGCCAAACTATATTAAGCGGCCTGCCGGAATTCCGACAAGCGCAAATTTTTGTGTCCCTGGACAAACAAGCTTTTATCCTGGCCGACGGCAATCTTTACCAAGCCGGCAGCCAGCTTTTGCCCTTAGCCGCCCAGGTTTCTTCCTGGGATTTTGACGCCAGCGCCTCGTCGCTCATTTTCAGCCACACTGGTGAACTGGACTATTTTAACCCCTTTACCGGGGAGGTTGATTTTATTACTCGGCGCGCTGAGCTGATGAATAACCCGCTGCTGCAGCTTGAGCTTGATTACGCGTTCTTCAACAGCCACACGCAAGTTAGCGCCTTGGAGCTCGATCCGCGTGGCCGGCAAAACGAATATTTGCTCTACCAGGGCGACAACATAAAAAAAATTTCCCTGGATCAGCCGGGGAAAACTTTAGCCGTGCTCGACGGCCAGCAACTAAAACTAATCACCATCCGCTAACCTGCAGCGTCGATGGCTTGATTAACCAAAAGGTCGGCGTCTTTATTTTGCTCCCGCGGCACGTGGCGAAACGCCACGTTTTTAAATTGCCGGCGTAATTTTAAGACCTCCGCCGCCAGCGCCTGCAGCGTCGGTTCTTTAATTTTATACTGGCCGGTCATTTGCCGCACGATTAATTCGCTGTCCATATTGACCAGCAACTCGTCGGCGTCGTGCTTCCCGGCTTCGGCCAGAGCCAAAATTAGCGCTCGGTATTCCGCCACGTTGTTAGTCGTTTTCCCGATATATTGATTGTGCCGCGCAAGAATTTGCCCGGACTCGTCGCGAATCACTACCCCAATGCCCGCCGGTCCGGGATTCCCTCTGGCCCCGCCGTCGGTGTTGATAATTAATTTCATAATAAAATTAAAACGCTACATTTCTGACCTCTTGCTCTTCACATCGATGACTCTGAGCTTCAGCTGGTCCGCCCCGTTCCAGCTGTCTTTTATAAGCTCACAGGCCACGTCTACAGTATCGCCGATTTTTAAAGTTTTGACAAAATCATTTGCATTAAACATAATCGCCAAAAGGCTTTGGCCGTCGAGCGCAAAACCCAACTGCAAGTGTTGCCGCTGGCCGCCCACAATTTTCTGCCGGCTAATTTGTAAATCTCTTACCAAAAATTTTGGCCTCGGGTTGCCGACGCCGAACGGCGCCAATTGTTCCAGCATCCCAACACAAGCCAGCGACAGCTGACCGGCGCAAAGTTCCGCTTCTATTGCTAACTGTGGCTGCAAGTTTTCAGACGGCATATGCCGCGCGGCGTAATCCAAAATAGCACGATAAAAATCCTCGTATTCTGGAGTTTTTAAGGTCAAACCCGCGGCTTGTTTATGTCCGCCAAACCGCAACAAGTGCGCCGAGGCGGATTGAATAGCCGCCAGAACGTCAAACTCCCCAACGCTGCGCGCCGAACCGGTTGAGGCCTCCAGTTCCTCTTGCATTACGATGGTCGGCTTATAA
>JAGWQI010000081.1 GCA_028870105.1 Patescibacteria group bacterium | reverse complement strand
CGCCGCCAAAATCAATCGTGACAGTACCAATCGACCAGTACACATGCTCATTGTCGCACCAACCATTAATTTTGGAATAAAACGCCGGATCGATCCCGTCGACAATTCTCTGAATCGGCCGCGAGATCCTAACCGGAAAATTCCCTTGGGTAGCATAAAAACCTTTCGGACCATAAAAGAAATAAACAGTACTCTGGCCATAAACAATACTCTCGGCCGACTGGGTGCCAAGCGTAACCAGATCTTCCGGGTAAGTACTTTGGCCGTCCCAGCGCTTTAAGGTATGCTGTTTAAAAATCAAAAGATAGCCCGGCACTTTGGCCAAACCTTGAATTAAACCGCCGCCATCTTCCCGGGAAATCAATAAGTTGCCTGATCCGGCCGCTGTCCAAGAAACCGTACTACTAACTGCCACGGTAGTATAGTAGAGCACGTCGCCGACAGTGCAGTAAAATCGGCTTTTAAATTCCATCGGATTGTTAGCGCCGGCCGGCACGTTGCCGACATCAAGATTGCCGCCGCTGGTTATCCAGGATCCACCAGAAAAAGCTACAGGCGCGTCTTTGCCGTTAAGTACCATGGTTGTATTTAAGAACGTGCTAAATCGAAGCGGCAAACTGGCGTCAAAACCGGTCCGGCTGGAAGCAGCCGCGATAACGTCATAAATCGTGCCGTTAAAGCCGGCAAGCAGCTTAGAAGAAGCCGCCACTGTATCGATGTGATTAAATAATCCCTGGCACGCTTTTCCAGCCGCAAGCTGGCTGCCGATCAGCGATGTGCCTTTACGCGTCATAGCCAAGCCCAGTTCCTCTTGAAAAACCAAATTCATAGAAAAAGGCACCGAGCTTTTTACAGCCAAGGTAATTTGGACAACATTGGTGCTTCCAGTAATATCGCTGGAAATCGCCTGCATATTGCCGCCCTCAAAATTGCGCCACCTAAATGTTTCTTGAAGCTGCATAATTAGCGGAAATTATTTTCGTCGATCCGGCTAGTTCTGCGGCCGGGGTACATGATCTGATTAATTTTTGGCTTCCATTTAAATTTCTGGCCGCTGCGCTTAAACTTAACAGCCTGTTTTAAAATATCCATAAACTGCAAAAAATCAGCGTCCTGGAGATCGTCCTTGCCATTATTACGCGTATAGCTCTTAGCTTTCCAAAGCAACCATTTTTGCACCATGTCATAACGGTCTTCGTCAAGGATATCGCTTTCAAACTGCACTCGATTGGCCACCGTGTAATAGTCAAGTAGTACATCTAAATTTAGAAATTGCGCCGACGGTAACGGCCAAATTCTAATTTTGTTCCTGATAACAGTAAACCAGTACGGCTGTGCATTGCTCGGGTTAGCCCAAATTTTAGTGCCGACCGGCTGGATAACCGAGATAGCACCAGTGCCGGAATTAGGAACGCCAGTTAAAACACCAGCCGTAGAACTAACTGTTACGCCGGTATAGCTGATGGCGTCGTCGACATTAGTAGCAAAACCGTGAACAGTGGCCGAGCTTGATCCAGAGGGGATAGGAAAATTATCGGAATTAACCACTTGTAGCGTAGTGTCGCCCGGATTAGCTTGAACGCGTATTGTGGTAAAAACGGCGTTCTCCATCATGTTTTCAAATTCCTTAGTATCACGATAGTAAAGTGGGGTAATCTGGCCGGCAATGCGAAGATTTAAAATTGAACGGTTAGTACTTGAATCGTAAATATTAGCCGGCATGCTAAATTCAAACTCTCCCATAGAAAGCTGGCCAAGCACGTAATCATTGACAAAATGACGCGGCCATCGGAGCTGCGCGCCATCGATATAATCGAAACAGTCATTAATTTCGTCGATCGCGTCTTGCTTAGAAAATTTGTCGCCCCATTCAAAACCAATTTTGCGCCGAGCTTTTTCCAGCAAATATCCCACTTGATTTTGCGCCCAATGCGGCGATTGCTCCTGCCAGGGAATCCCGGAAGAATAATTTAAATTTACATTATTAACGTTATCTTCAAATCGGTAGTAATAATAACCGGAACTCTGGACCGAATCATCATAATGATTATTTACCGAAGTCGGATCAATGGCTTTGGCAGCAGCCAGCGACACCAGAGAGGACGCGTCCACGTTGGCGTCAACTTGCTGGCTGCTCCAAAAAAAATGCACCATGTTAGCTCGTACAATATAGACCGAAGTGCCGGCCGGGTGAGGCTGGGCTAAATTGGCGGCCAAAGTTACCGTACTGCCACTAGGCGCCGTACTGGCATGAGTGGCAATAATTTCGCTTCGTTCACTACCCGGCTCGCCAATAAATAGAATTTGATTAGTAGCCGCGCTAATGATATTTTGCACGGTTAAAGTATTCTGGCCGGCAGTCGCGTCCGCGTCTAAAACGAGCCGATCAGCTCCTTGAATTAAATCCGTTATATTGGCTAGAACTCTGCGAAATGGCATGATGGTTTGATTTTAAATTATTCTTCGTCGTTTCTGGCTGCCGGCTTTAGACCTTTTAAGGTCATATGGAACTCTTTGCGCTGATCCGGCGTGAGCAAGCTATAAGCCAAATCGAATTTCTTTTCGAGTTCGACATTAAGCTGCTCAAGCGCTTGAACCTGGGCCATGTGTGGAACCTTATCTTTTTGGTTCGCCGGCAACTTACCTTGGTCCGCGAGAGCCTGCCAGTTTGGTTGTCCTGCTGACATAACAAACTCCTTTCCGTTAATTAATTATTTTTTAGAAAAAATTTAACATATTTGCTGACGCCGGGGCCGCTACCACAAAAGTACCGCTGCTATTAAAGGTGTGAATTGTATTAGCTCCGCTAGTCGTCTTGACACCACCTGTACAGGTACCAAAGTTTGCCGTGATGTAGCTTATTATAACAACACCGTCGCCACCATTACCGCCTTGGTTCGCATTAGAACCACCACCACCACCGCCGCCCAAATTAGCCGTACCATTGGCCGCACCAGCGGCGCCTTGCGTGCCACCAGCGCCCCCGCCGCCTGTACCTCCACCACCGCCGCTATTGCCGCCAAAACCACCACCACCACCGCCACCGGCATAAGTGACAGAAGATCCTGTTATGCTACTTGCTGAACCATTGCCGCCACCGCCTCCATTTAAATGAAGTTGCCCGGCACTACCAGCAGCCCCCGCGCCACCACCGCCGCCGCCACCGCTTGTATCACCGCCACTTGCCGCGCCAGCATTACCTAAACCGCCGCCGCTAGCCGTTGCGCTACCACCTGCTTTTGCACCGCCGCTGTTATTACCGCTACCACCACCACCGCCTGAACCACCGTTAGCACCAACCTGACCGGCAAAACCATTTTCTCCACCACCACCACCACCGCCAACCGCAGTTATGCTGTCAAAGGTGCTACTATTGCCATTTGTTCCTGTGCCCGGTTTGCCACCGCCGCCACCGGTTCCAACCGTAATAGAATAAGACCCAGGCGTAACAGTATGGCCAGTGCCGCTTTTCATTTCACCGCCACCACCGCCACCGCCTTGGCAAGAAGCGTC
>JAGWQI010000016.1 GCA_028870105.1 Patescibacteria group bacterium | reverse complement strand
TTTCTCGTTAATTATAGGAAATATTTTATTTGCCTACTTGAGTTGCCTTCTTTTGTTTTTTGAGGAAAGCCATTAGCCATAAATGAGTCATATATTGGAACCATGAGCAAAGAAACGCGAATTCCAGTTAAGACTTTCCATAATATTTTTATTGCACAAAATGTGGCTGTTTATAAAAGTACATAATGCTTTATATTTACACTGAAACATTCTTGCCGTGGCCGCGGCTAAAGCGTATGGCAAAACGCTTGTTTCGGCCGCATTTGGGCGGACCCAAAGGGGTGGAGCAGAGTTTAACCCGCGGCTTAACGGAATTGGGGCAGGAATTTTTTTGGAACCGCGCGCCAAGGACTGCTGGCGGCGTGGCTTGTGTGCTTAGTGGGACGCAAACTTTGGCCTGGGCCATTAAACAGAAGCGCGCGGGCGTTTTTGACCGTTTAGTTGCCGGACCAAATATTGTGGTGGTGCCGCAAGACTATGGTGAGCTGATTTTAGATCCAGCCATTGACGCTTACTTGGTGCCGGCGCAATGGAGCGTGGACTGGTGGGTATCGTTGGCGCCGCAAATGAGGCGGACTTTGCGAGTTTGGCCCGCTGGCGTGCCAGACCGGGGCCGACTAATGAATTCCGCCGGCCAAATATTAGTTTTTCAAAAAAACGCTTATCCGGATATTTTACGAGCTGTGTTGTCGGAACTTTCCGCCCGTTCTTTGGCTTATCGCGTCATTGAGTACGGTAAATATCATCAGGCGGAGTATCAAAGTTTGTTAAGTCGCAGTAAAATGTTAATATATTTAAGCCAATCCGAATCCCAGGGACTGGCTTTGCATGAAGCCTGGATGGCCGGTGTGCCTACGCTGGTTTGGAACCGGGGTTTTATGGATTACCGCGGTCAACGCTGGACCGACGGGAAAATATCCGCTCCCTACTTAAACGAGCGCTGTGGCATGTTTTTTAGCGGTGAGGAGGATTTTCCGTCGGGTTTGTCTAGTTTTTTGGGCAATTTGAGTAAATACGATCCGCGCGAATATTCCTTGCAGAATTTTACCGATCGCGCGAGCGCACAAAAATTTTTAAACATTGTAAACCCTTTATGAATTGGAAAGAGCTAGCTCGTTCGCTAAAGCACTGGGCCGGTGGCGCAAAAAAATCCTACAGTCAAACCGGAGAAGATTTGATCGCCGAGTTTTATCTAGCCGGTATAAAAAGAGGTTTTTATGTTGACGTAGGAACCAATGACCCGGTGAATTTAAATAATACGTACCGATTTTATAAAAAAGGTTGGCGGGGTTTGTGCGTAGAACCTAGTGCCGGTAAGGTAAAATTAATCAGGTTGCGTCGCCATGGGGACATGGTAGTACAGGTCGGGGTAGGAACAAAACCAATGACGATGCCGTTTTATATATTTGATCCGGATACTCTTTCCACTTTCTCCGAAAAAGAAGCAGAAGTTTATAGAAAGTTGGGATATAGTTATCTTGGACAGGATTCCGTCCCGGTTAAACCGCTTGCCGAGATTTTGGAATTATATGCATCTGACCGTACCATTGATTTGTTGTCGGTAGATACAGAAGGTCAGGATTTAGAAGTTTTGCAGAGTAACGATTGGAAGCGCTTTCGTCCCCGGTTGGTTATTACCGAAGTAGTGCGCCATCGAGGAAGTTTCGCAGAAAGAAGCCATCAGGACTTCGATAAATTATTTGAGAGCGTGGGTTATTTAAAGATAGCTGATACAAACATAAACGTCTTGTATATGGAAAAAACATTTGCCGATGCTAAAAAAATTAGCAGTATTAATTAAACCTTCGACTAATCATTTGGCTTTTAATCTTGATGACAAAGGAAAAATTTTGGATTACGCAGAAGCTTTAATTTATATCATAGACAAACGCCGTGCCTAAGATTAGCGTAATAATTTTAACCAAAAATCGGGCGGAGAAGCTTGGGGCCGCGCTGAACAGCGTGGGGCGCCAGAGTCTGCGAGATTTTGAGGTGGTCGTGGTGAATGACGGGTCGACGGACAGTACATTGGAGGTAATTGAAAAATTTAAAAATTCAACAATTGAAAAATTAAAAATTATTAATCATGAAATATCGCAAGGGATTACAGCGAGTCGGCAAGAAGCGCTGCAGCAATCAAGCGGGGAGTACGTGGCAATTTTGGACGACGATGACGAATGGGTCGACCCGAATAAATTAAAAAAGCAGGCGGAGTTTTTGGACAAACATCCTGAAGTGGTGCTGTGCGGCGGGGGAATAAAAATAGCAGCAAATAGTAAGTATCAGGCAGTAAGGTTTAGGCCGCAGGGTGATGGACAAATTCGGCGGACCATGCTTTTGCGCAATAATTTTTTTACTTCCACGGTTATGTTTCGGCGGCAGGCCGCCTTGGCGGCTGGCGGGTTTGTTAGTGATGCCATTGATTTGGGCGAAGACTATGATTTGTGGCTGCGGTTGGGGCAAAGGGGGAAAATGGCTAATTTGCCCGAAGTATTTACGATTTACCGTCAGCCGGATTATAATAAGGAAAGATTTGCCGCTTTCCTGCGCAAGCAAAATACGTTAGTTCAGCAGTATCGGCGTCAATATCCTTATTTTTGGCTTTCCCGGATAATTTTGACCGTCCGAATGTTTTTTAAGGGTCTTAAGCCATAAGTCTTTAACCGTTAATTGTCTATGTCCCGCAAAGGTTTAATTTTTTGGCTGGTATTTTTGCCGACAATCGGGCTGTTTTACGGCAGCTTGTATTTGGCTTTGCTGCTGCGCTATCATGGCGTGGTGCCGCCAGGGATTTGGCTCGCCCACTTGCGGCCGTTCAGCTTGATTTTTTTGTTTTGGCTGGGCGTGTTGTTTATTCACGGCTTATTTGAGGTTCAGGCGCTGCGCCGCTATACCTCTTTGTTATTCAATTTGATTTCGGCCATGGCCGTGAACTTTTTGGTGGCGGTGTTTTATTTTTACGCCCAGCCCAGTTTGATCTTGACCCCCCGTCGTACATTGGTTATTCTGGTTAGCGTGTCTTTTGTCTTACTGTTGGCTTGGTATTTAATTATCAAGTATGCCTTTAAGAACCGTCTGACCGAGGGGGTCTACCTGTTCTCGTTCAATAACGAACTGCGCGAACTTGAGCAGGCCGTGGCGGAACACAGCTATTTGGGGTACCGTGTTTTGGGGCACTTAAACCAGCAGACTTTGCCCGCCGCCGGTTTTGACAAGAACGTCGGCATTATTTTGCCCGATAACCTGCAAAGCAGTCCCGAGGTGGCCGAGCGGTTTTACCAGTTACGCACGCATGGGGTCAAGTTTTACAACCACAAAGATTTTTACGAGCAACTGCTGCGCCGGGTTTATTTGTCGCAGCTTAACGAAGTTTGGTTTTTGGAAAATATCAACTACCGGGAAAAGCGTTTTTATAATATTATTAAACGCCTGACCGATGTTTTGGTAGCGCTAATCGCGGGATTGGTGTTTGTTGTTACTTGGCCAGTGGCGGCGTTGCTTATTAAGCTGACTTCCCGCGGTTCGATTTTTTTTGTGCAAGAGCGCGTGGGTAAGGACGGGCAAATATTTAAGGTTTATAAATATCGAACCATGAATTCCTGGAGCGCCACGAACACTTGGACCAGCGTTAATGACCCGCGCATTACCCGCGTCGGTAAATTTATGCGCAAGAGCCGCTTGGACGAATTGCCGCAGTTCATTAATTTGCTTTTTGGGAATATGAGTCTGGTCGGTCCGCGGCCGGAACAGCCGCATATTGTTGAAGAGCTAAAAAAACAGATTCCGTTTTACGACGAGCGGCATTTGGTCAAACCCGGGTTGACGGGTTGGGCGCAGATTAACAACATTTACGCCGCGAGCTTGGAGGAAACCAAGCTTAAGCTACAGTATGATCTGTACTACATTAAACACAGAGGTTTTCTGTTCGACTTGGAAATTATTCTCAAATCCATCTATTACATTTTTACCTGGCGCGGGAGGTAATGTAAGGCTAAAAGTAGGGTGGAAGCTTTAGGTATTCTTAAAATTTTGTTATGCCAAAATCTAGTACCTCTTGGGGCAAAGTGGCCGGTTGGTATAACCGGCTGTTGGAAGAAGGCCAAGATACGTATCAAGAAAAAATAATTAAGCCAAATTTGCTGCGCCTGCTTAACCCTGGGCCGCGTCAGGAGATTTTAGACCTTGGTTGCGGCCAGGGTTATTTTGCTCGGGCGGTTGCCCAAACTGGGGCCAAAGTTTTGGGCGTCGATTTGGCTGGTGAATTGATTCGCTTGGCTAAAGCGCAGGCCGGCGGAAACGAAAATTATCTGGTGTTGTCGGCGGAAAAATTAAGCGGCTTGGCGGGTAAGCGCTTCGACAAGGCGGTGTGTGTGCTGGCTTTGCAGAACATTAAAAATTTATCGGCTGCGGTGGGGGAGTTAGCGCGGGTGCTTAAGCCTGCCGGCCGTGCGGTGCTGGTGCTAAATCATCCGGCGTTCCGTGTGCCCACGGCTTCGGCTTGGGGGTTTGATCCGCAAGCGCAAGTGCAGTATCGTCGCGTAGAAAAATATCTTTCGGAAATCACACAAACGGTCGATATGACGCAGGGGGTTAAGGATCCCAAAAAGAAAAAATTTACCGTGTCGTTTCATCGGCCGTTACAGGCCTATTTTAAGGCTTTTTACAAACACGGTTTGGCCGTGGCGCGTTTGGAAGAATGGGTTTCGCACAAGACCAGCGATCGTGGGCCGCGGAAGGCCGCGGAAGATCTCGCGCGCCGGGAGATCCCCCTGTTTTTGGCCTTGGAGGTTGAGAAGTTAAAAAATTAGTTTTAAATCGCATATGTCCGTGAATTATTTAGCCTTCGCGGCTTGGATAACTTGGAACACGTTGGCGTTTGCGTTCGTTGGACTGGATAAGCGGCGCAGCGTTGACCTGGGCAGGCGCTTGCCCGAAGTATTTTTGTTTTTTGTCGCCGCCTGTTTTGCCGCTTTGGGCGTGTTTTTGGGCCTGTTATTCTTCCGGCATAAGACGCGCAAGTTTTATTTTATTTTGGGCGTCGCGATATTACTTATGCAGCAGGCGTGGATAGTCTACTGGGTGTTTGGCCGGACATAGAGTTGCTTAAATTTTAAGAGGTTAAATTTTTAATTATGGTCGAGTTTCCTAAAAAATACTTGCAGGAATACGGCGACGAATTGAATGTGGACAGCAAAGGTAATTTGGATTTGTCCGATCCGTGGGGTGAAGGCAAGGAAGCGGCAGCCGGCAGGGGAGATAAAAGGTTATCGATGGAAGTATCCCCTCAAGCTTTGGAAAACCCAAATTACCGGCAATTGTTGGCGAAACTTACTCAGTGGTCGGAAGAGTTGTTAGATGATTACCAGCAACGGTTTTGGTACGAGCTTGAACAGTTTTCCGTTGATCACCCAAAAAGCCGGTTGTTGTCAAAAGAAATGCAGGGTTTTTTGCGGGAACGCGCCATGGATTCTGCTAAGGTTGGCATTTACGACCAGAGCAACGGAGAAAAATTGCTGAGATCTTTCGGGTTACAAGCGTCGGTTAGTCCGGATAAATTTATTGTGGTGCTGCGTCTGCCCAAGCCTCTGGATTACTTTTGGACAAAGAATCGCGATGATCTGCCCGTTGATTCTAACCGTTATGGACTTACCGGGCAGGCTATTGAGTGGGGAGCGTTGTATCGGCGGTTAATGCCGCTCATTTGGGACAGTGTCGACCAGAGTTACTCTGAGCACGGCGTTTGGTTGGAGCGGTTGAATAACTTTGGCGAACACTCGTATAACGAATATTATTATGTTTGGCAAGCCGGGGACCGGCCAACATAACGCGCGGGCTATCTGGTTGCGCGTTATAATGCCCCGGACTTTGCTATTTAAACCGGCTTGTGTTATAATTTTGTAGCAAGTTTAAAGGTATTGAAACAAAATTCGCAATAAAAATTGCCGTCGTCGGCGCGCAAGTTCCATATGGATAAAAAAGATCTCAATTCCGCGCTTAAAGCTAAAAAGTTACTCAGCGATGCCGTGTTGGCCCAGCTGGAAAAAGACGTGGCTGGACAAAAAGTAGCTGTTTCTTGGGAGCAGTACCTGCTCGATAAGAAAGTCTTGACTGAAGACCAGCTGCTGGCGGTCAAGAGCGAGGCACTAGATGTGCCAATTGTGGATTTGACCTCCCTGCAAATCTCGCAGGATGTGCTTAACTTGGTGCCGGAACCAATTGCCCACCGCCACCAAGTTATTAGTTTTGCCAAAACCAAAGATGATTTGTCTTTGGCCATGACCGATCCCGAAGACCTCCAGACCAAGGAATTTATCCAAAAAAAGACCGGGTTGCGCATCAAGACTTTTTTAATCGGCCGCGCCAGTTTGGATTTTGGCCTGTCAAAATATCATTTGAGTTTGGAAAAAGAAATTAAGCATTTGTTCACGCCCAGCAGCGACAAAGCGCTTAAGACCGCGCCAGAGGGGGAAAGCGCCGAGGATGGCCTAAAGAAAATGGCGGAGGAGATTCCGGTCATTCGCGTGGTTGATACCTTGCTGGAATATGCGATTTTCGAAAAAGCCAGCGATATCCACATCGAGCCGCAAGAAAACGCCGTGATTGTGCGTTATCGTATTGATGGCGTGCTGCACGACGTTATGACTTTGCCTAAAGTCATCCAGGCGGCTATAGTCGCGCGCGTCAAGGTTTTGACTAACCTAAAAATCGACGAGCACCGATTGCCCCAGGACGGCCGGTTTAAGATTGAAAAAGAAGGTTATAAATTTTCTTTACGCGTTTCTACCATTCCGATTTTTGACGGGGAAAAGGTGGTGATTCGTTTACTGGACGAATCGGCTAAGGCTGCCAGTTTGGAAGAATTGGGTTTTGAAAAAGAGGATATTGAGCTGATTATGCACAATATTAAAAAGCCGCACGGTATGCTGCTCGTCACCGGGCCTACCGGCAGCGGTAAATCCACCACGCTTTATACGGTGCTGAGCATGCTTAATACCAAGGCCGTGAACATTTCGACTATTGAAGATCCGGTAGAATACCGCATTGTCGGCGCCAATCAGATGCAGGTTAATCCTAAAATTGGCTTGACCTTTGCCATGGGCCTGCGCGCGCTCTTGCGTCAAGATCCGAACATTATCATGATTGGTGAGATCCGCGACAAAGAAACGGCCGAAGAGGCCGTGCACGCGGCCATGACCGGTCACGTGGTTTTTTCCACCCTGCACACAAATAACGCGGCCGCGGCTCTGCCACGCTTGCTCGATATCGGCGTGGAATCGTATTTAATCGCGTCCACGGTCAACGCCGTGCTGGCGCAGCGCTTAGTGCGCGTGATCTGCAAAGACTGCAAGGCTGCTTACAGCATAGACGCCAATACCGAAGCCGCTTTGGCCAAGCAGTTCCATATGGAGAAATTGCTGCAGGCTATGGCTACGCGCGGTTTGGCGGGTAAAATTAAGTCCGTAAGCGAAATTCAATTTTATAAAGGTCAGGGCTGCGATAAATGCAACCACAGCGGATACCGCGGCCGTGTTGGCATTCATGAGATCTTGGAGGTTTCGGCGGTGGTGGCAGATATGATTATGGAGCACAAAAGCAGTCAAGAGATTCAAGAGCAGGCGGAAAAGGAGGGGATGCTCTTAATGTGGGAGGATGGTTTTATCAAGGCGGCCAAAGGAATTACGACCATAGACGAGATTATTAGAGTTTCGAAAGAATAATTCAGCCAGTATTAAGAACTATTGGATTTTAATTTTAGTATTTAGAGATGCCGGAATTTACTTATAATGCGTTAACGCGGGACGGCCGCCATGAAACTGCCACGATTGTGGCGGCCAGTGCGGCGGCGGCTGGGCATATGCTAAAGGAAAAAGGACTGCTGCCTACCGAGCTCAAGGAAAAGCGCGCGATCGCGCCGTTTTTGGAACAGTTAAAGAATATTGGGACTATTCCGCTGGCGGAAAAAATAAATTTTGTCGAAAATTTAAGCATCATGCTGAAAGCCGGCATTTCCGTGAGCCGCGGTTTGAATATTCAAAAAAAACAGACACGCAACAGCAGGTTTAAGGTCATATTAAACGATATTGCTCAGCAGGTGGAGTCAGGTAAGAGTCTGGGGGACGCGATTGCTAAGTACCCTAAGATTTTTTCAAATATTTTCGTAAGTATGATCCGCGTTGGCGAGTTGTCGGGTAATTTGGAAAAGAGTCTGGAGTATTTAAGCATCCAGCTGCAGCGCGACGCCAACCTGCGCTCCAAGGTCAAAGGCGCCATGATCTACCCTTCGGTTATTGTTGGGGCCATGGTCATCATCGGTGTGCTGATGTCGATTTTTGTGCTGCCGCAGTTAACCTCGGTGTTCAAGGAATTTTCCGGCGAACTACCTTTGAGCACGAAGGTGGTTATTGCCATCGCAGATCTTATGGGCGGGCACGCGGTGTTGGCAATCGGTTTGATGGTTGGCCTGATTGGCAGCGTGACCGCATTTTTGCGCACTCCAAACGGAGAGCGCTCATTAGATTTCGTCCTGTTGCATTTTTATATTATCAATACTATAGTAAAAAAAATAAACCTCGCCCGTTTTTCGCGTATCTTAAGCTCGCTGCTGAAAAGCGGCATCCCCATAGTGCAGGCGCTGGAGGTGGCGGCTGATTCTATGGGCAATGTTTATTATAAAGAACTGCTGCAGCGCAGTTCCCGCGATGTTAAACTCGGCCGGCCGTTGACCGAAGCCTTGGGCAGCGACACAAATTTATTCCCGGTACTGGTGGTGCAGATGCTGCAGGTGGGGGAGGAAAGCGGGGCGGTGGAAGAAATCCTTTCTCAGCTGGCAGGGCACTATGAAGAAGAGGTTGACGATACTTTAAAGAACCTTTCCTCAATTATTGAGCCGCTGCTGCTGCTGGTTATCGGCGGCGTGGTTGGACTGTTGGCCATGGCGTTGATTTCCCCGATTTATCAAATTAGTCAAAGTATCCAATAATTATGGGTTTATTAAGCGACAACACGGTGGCATTTGGGTTAGATCTTAGCTCCAGCTCGTGCAAGTTGCTGCAGCTTGAGAAAAAAGCCAGCGGCCTGGCGGTGCGCGCTTATCACGACATGCCCTTGCCTAAGGGACTCTTGGTTAACGATCAGATTACCGACCAGAAGGCCTTTGCCGATCTGCTTAAGCGCGCTTTGGACAAGTGCCAATATGGCCAACTAAGTACTAATTACGCGGTAGTCAGTTTGCCGGAGTCTAAATCGTTTGTTCGCGTCATTCAAATCCCAATAATGAGCGATAACGAGGCTGACGCGGCCGTGCCGGTGGAGGCGGAGAGCTTTATTCCGTTGCCCGTGGATCAGGTTTATTTGGATTGGCAGCGCCTTGGCGTGACAGGAGATAAGATGGACGTGCTAATGGTGGCGTCGCCGCGCGAATTCGTTAACCAGTATTTGACCGCCTTAGACATAGCCGGCGTGAAGACTTCGGCTTTAGAGGTTGAGTCGCAAAGCAGCCTGCGTTCGTTACTCCCGCCTGGTGCCAAGGATACCGTGTTGATTGTGGATTTGGACGCCACGCGCAGCAGTTTAATAATGGTGGAAGGCGGCAATTTACAGTTTACTTCAACGGTGCCGATTGGCGGCAATAATTTTACCGAAAACATCGCAAAGATTCTCGGGGTATCATCGGTCAAGGCGGAAGACATAAAAAAACGCATCGGTATTGCCAACACCGTCGAATATCCAAACATTAAAATTTCCCTTTTACCGGTGTTGGGCAGCTTGTCGGCCGAGATTAAATCTATTTTAAAATTTTACGGCGAGCATTCGAGCAAAACTGTCAGCAAAATTATTTTGAGCGGGGGCGGCGCCAAGTTAAAGAATCTTGAGGCATTTTTGCAGCCGGAATTTGTGGAGTTTCCCGGCCTGACGGTGGAGTTAGGCAACCCCTGGTTGGGCTTGCCCGGGTTAAAGCAGCCGCCGCTCAGTCCTTACGACAGCCTGGGGTTTGCCGATGCCATTGGTTTGGCCATGCGCGGCCTGGAGTTTAAGTCTAAAGCTTAATTGAGCGTTTATGAAACTTATTAACTTATTGCCCAAACCCAGACAGGAACAACTGCGCTATGAATCGGTTTATCGCAGCTTGGTGACGGCCGTGTGGTTGAGCGTGTTAAGTTTTGTCGCGGTCTTGGCCACGCAGCTGGCAGCCAAGGTCTATTTGGACGTGCAGGCCAAGACTACCCAAGACACGGTTCAAATGTTGCGGGTCCAGGTTAGCAAAAACCAGGCTAGTGATTTAAACAAACAAATTACCAGTTATAACAATTACATAACTGATTATAAGAAACTTTCGGCCGCTGAGCCTAAACTCTCTAAACTAATTTTGGCGTTCGCGCCGTTGCCGCCTGATGGCGTGCAAATTATCACATTGAATTTTGACATTAAAAAACAGCAGATCACGATTACCGGGCATAGCCCCACGCGTGATCTGGTAATCGCTCTGTACAATAATATTTTAGCCGATAGCCAGCAGTTTTATGGCATCGATTATCCGCTGGAGAACGTTGCCACCCCCGATAATAATACCTTCCATTTTAGTTTTTACGTTAAACCACAAGTTTTCCAATAACCTATGGGCATAAAAGTCAAAATTTATGGGTTGTTCATGATTTGGCTGGTCTTGTGCGTTGGCGTATTTGCCTATGGGTTTAATATTTTAAACGCTTCAAACCAGGCGGCCATGGACAATATCGCCAAAGATCAAAAAGATATCCAGGCGCTGCAGCAGCAAGAGCAAAGCTTTCAAGAGGCGCAGCGGGAGGTTAAGCAAATGCAGGACGCGCAACCGCAGCCATCGGAATTCTTCAGCCAAGATATTACCTTGGTTAAGGAGTTAGAAACTTTAGAAGCGCTCGGCAAAAACTTAAACGTAAAGTTGGTAATTAGCGGTGTGTCCGGCACGATTGCAACCGTACCTAAAGCCTCAACCCAGAGCGAGTTGTATGTGGTTTCTTCCAGTTTGAGCGTGACCGGCAGTTTGGACCAGGTCGTCAATTTTTTGCAGGCAACGGAGCATTTGGGCTTCATTATGTCAGTAAATTCGTTTACATTCACGGCGCTGGGCAATCAGCAGGTTAACGCCAATATGAACATTGCTTTTTACATCCGTAAAAAATAAATTATGCCGTTTAAACAGCTGAGTGCCTCGTTAAAAAATTTCCACGGCCAGAAAGTTCGGCCGCAATATTTATTTTTGTTGGTACTGTTGATAGTGCTGGCTTTGGATATTATGGTGATAAAAAATTCGGTGGGAGTGGTACTGGGCTGGGGTAGCGTGCCGCCGCCGTTGCCGACAAAAACTAGCGGTATTCGCGTGGATTTTCAGGATTACCAGGATATTTTAACGAGTATGCAGCAGGCTCAAAATTTTCAGCCGACGGCCAGCGTGTCAAAGAATCCTTTTGGCATTGTCGGCCAGTAGCATTTAGCCCTTTTTTTAACGGCAGTTTTTTTGTATAATAATTGGGATTGCCACGGTCATTCGGAGTCCTGGTGATTTAGCGTGCGCCCGTAGCTCAGCGGATTTAGAGCATCGGTCTTCGGAACCGAGGGTCGGGGGTTCGAATCCCTCCGGGCGCACCAGCCAGATAGATGAATTTGGGTTGATTTTTTTGCGGTTTTAGGGTAAAATATGAAAGCTCTAGTAAGTTTTTTGCGCCCATAGCTCAGCTGGTAGAGCAGTTGCCTCTTAAGCAAACGGTCGCAGGTTCGATCCCTGCTGGGCGCACCAAAAATTTATGTTGCTGATATTATTGGGTTCGGATGACTTTTCTAAGGCGGGGTATATTTCCTCTCTGGCGCGCCAGCACCATGCCGGGGTGGAATTTTTTGTTTCCGCCGAAGAGCGTCCGGATTTGGCGGATTTTTTCGGCCGAGACTTGTTTAGTCAAACCAAAATCGCGGTATTGCAAAATTTATTGGGTACTTACGAATATCGACAAGACATGGCCGAAAAATTGCGGGCCAGCAAAAATTTTATCGTTTTTGAGCAAGCTAAATTGGATCGGCGCGTGGCTTCCAATAAGCAGTGGTTGGGACATAAAGGCGCCGAAGTGAAAGAGTTCTTTTTGCCACACGGCGCGGAGCTTGAGCTGTGGCTTGTTGCCCGCGCCAAAGTCCTAAATGGCACCATCAGCAAAGCCGCGGCCGCTCGGCTGGCGCAAAAATTGGGACGGGACGACGCCGTGGAAACCAAAATTGGCGGCAAGATCGTAGAAATTAAGGAGATATTCGATCTTTGGCAGGCGGATTCGGAAATTCGCAAGCTATTGGCTTACGCCGGCGGTCGGGAGGTGAGCGAGTCTGACGTACAGGCCTTGGTTTCCCAAAGCGGCGAAGTCGACAGCCTGCGGATAGTTAACGCCATTGCCGACGGCAAAAAAACCGGGGCTTTGGATTTAATCGGCAAATTTTTGGTCCAGGGGGGTGACGAAAAGGCCGCTGTTATCCAGCTGAACGCTTTATTAAGTGAACAGTTTCGTAATATTTTTGTGATCCAGGAATTTTTGAGCAAAAAGTGGCCCGATGCCCAAATTTTGGACGCTACCGGGTGGAAGACCGGCCGACTGTTCGTGCTCAAAAAGATTGCCGTCCGATTTAAACCAGTCAAGGTTAAAGATCTGCTTGGCAAACTGGCCGCGCTCGATGCGGAACTAAAAACTTCCGCCACGCCCCCTCGCGTGTTGCTGGATTTAATTATTGGCCAGCTGCTGACTTAAAGGTTTCCCGTTTTTGAGTTTAGTTATTTTTTGTGATACAATGCGGTTATTGAGCTGAATTATTTACATTGCCGCCCGCGGGCTATTTTTTTTGCTTTAAAATTATGGACAGAATCAAAAAAATCGGCAGAGAAACTTTTGCTTCCCTAAATATTCGCAATTACCGGCTCTATTTTATTGGACAGACTATTTCACTTAGTGGCACGTGGATGCAGACCATTGGCCAATCTTGGTTGGTGCTGCAGCTGACCAACTCCGGCGCGGCTTTGGGCTTGGTGACGGCGGCGCAGTTCGTGCCCATGATGATTTTTGGCCCATGGGGCGGAGTTGTGACTGATCGTTTTGACAAGCGCAAGGTGCTTTATTTTACCCAAACCGCCTCCGGCATACTAGCCTTTATTTTAGGCGCGCTGGTCGCGACCGGCGTGGTTAGGCTTTGGATGGTCTATGTGTTGGCCGTGGCCTTGGGTTTGGTTAACACCGTGGATAATCCAACCCGCCAAACGTTTGTGGTAGAAATGGTCGGCAAAGAAAATTTGACCAACGCTGTATCTTTGAATTCCACTTTGGTTAATTTAGCCCGGGTAATTGGCCCGGCTATCGGCGGGGCGCTGATTGCCATAGCCGGTCTGGCGCCTTTATTTTTCATTAACTCGGTATCGTTTGTGGCCGTGCTGGTGGTAATATGGATGATGAATAAAAAGGAACTTTATCGAACCCCGCTTGCGGAAAAATCACAGGGTCAGCTACTTGAGGGTTTTCGCTATGTCAAGTCCGTGCCAGCGCTGCGAGACACACTGCTTATGATGGCCATTATTGGCACGCTGACTTACGAGTTTGCCGTTATTCTGCCTTTAGTGGCGCAGTTTACCTTCCACGGCGACGCCACAACTTACGCTTGGTTGACCGTGACCATGGGACTGGGTTCCATGCTAGGCGGGTTATACACGGCTAGCCGGCGCCGCCACTCGCAAAAGACGCTGATTAATTCCGCTTGGTTGTTTGGCGCCGTGGTGCTGCTGTCGGCCGTCATGCCTACGATTACGTTGGAGCTGGCGGCTATGGTTTTAGTCGGGTTTTATTCGATTATTTTTTTGTCGTTGGGCAACACCACGCTGCAGTTGGAAAGTTCGCCGCAGATGCGCGGCCGCGTTATGGCTTTGTGGGCCGTGGCTTTTTTGGGCTCCACGCCCATTGGCGGGCCGATTATTGGTTTTATTGGACAGTATTTAAGCCCGCGTTGGGGTTTGGCCACAGGCGGTTTTGCCGCCATATTGGCCGCGGTTTTAGGTTACTGGCTTTATAAAAAAGATCAGGCCAATTCGGCCAGACACCCAGCACCCGCCGCTTAATTCGGCGGGTGTTTTATTTTTTGAGCCTTGAAAAGTCGGGTGTAAAGGTGTAAAATTATAGGACTCCAAAAGGAGGAAGTTTTCGGCCCGGGAGGGGCCGCGTATGAGACAGTTGATTGAGGATATTGCGAAAGCCCTGGTCGACATCCCCCAAGAAGTTTCGGTGCGCGAAGTCCACGGTGAGCAGGTGACCGTGCTGGAGCTCAGGGTTGCCAAGAGCGATCTTGGCAAAGTCATCGGCAAGCAGGGCCGTACGGCCCGCTCCATCCGTACCATCCTGGGCGCGGCCGGAATGAATCATAATCGCCGATTTACGCTCGAGATTATCGAGTAGGCGGCCGCGGTTTTCAGCCCTGCCGTACGCCAGGCACATACTCTTGCCGTTCCGGTTTTGCCGGGCTGCCTGGGAGGCGACCAGGCATGGCTAATAGGCAGGCCGGGCCCGTTGCTTTACGCGGGCCCGTTTTTTATTTTCTTGCCAGTGGGAAAATTTGGGTATATGCTAAAGTTGGTAGCAATATTAAAAATTTTACATTCCTAATGGGATTAGGAATGGTTAATAAAGGAGATTGCTATGAGTGACACATTAGGACAACTTTACGCCAAGGAGCTAATGGCCGAAGCCGAGGCTAGCCGTAAGTGCATTGAGCGCGTGCCGGAAAGCCTTTACGAATACAAACCGCACGAAAAATCTATGAAAATGGGCCATTTGGTTTTAACCGTGGCAGGTATACCCGCTTGGATTACCCACATAATAGAGATCGGTGATGTGGATTTTACCACCTTCAAAATGGAAAGCCCAAAGACCACTGCGGAAATGGTTAAGTTTTTTGACGCCAATATTGCCAAGGCTGCGGAGGTGTTAAATAAGGTTTCCGACGAAGAGTTACAGAAACCATTTTCGTTGAAAATGGGCGAGAAAGTATTAAGCACCGACAACAAGCGCAATACCGTCGGTTCTACCATAAACCACTTGGTCCATCATCGAGGCCAACTGACGGTGTACATGCGGTTAAATAACATTGCGGTGCCTCATATTTACGGTCCGAGCGCTGACGACAAAGAGTGGGAATCAAAAGCCGTATAGTGTTAGGTAAAATACCTATTTAAATAGGTATTTTTTAGTTCAAATTAAATTGAAGCAGGTAATTAACGGAAGATTGATCTTAAAATAATTCCGCCAATTTTGTGACGGTCTGGCCTAAAAAGGTGTATAATTAAGCTGGCTTAATGATTAACACAAATTTATGGACAATCCGAATCAGCCCCAATTAGGCCCAGAGCCATCGCTGCCGTTATTAACTCCGCGGGTTTGGTACCGGCGACCTTTCGTGTGGTTTATTGTCGTCCTGATTTTGGTTTTAGTTGCTGCGGCGGCGGCATGGCGGTTTGGCTTATTCCGTTTGCCGAAAAATAGCGGCACCCCCCAGCAAGCCGCCGTCCAGCCCGGTTACCAGGAGCAGTTGGCTAGTCTTAAAGACGTGGGTAATTATCAGGCGGTACTGGACAAGTATGGGATCAGGCTTACCCAGGCGCAGCAGCAATATTTGCAGCAGAACAAATTTTTGCTTGTTGAGGCCTCTAGTACCAATTTAGGGTATGGCGGCTATGACGAAATGCTGGATTATTACGACAAAATGGGCGGCAATGCTGATATTTATAGCCGCACGCCGGGCGACGCGGTGTTGGTGACGCCTGACGTGGTGCTGCATGCTTACCATAAATTTTTTGACCTTGCCTTAAAGGATATCGAGCGGCATCAGTTAAGCGACGCATTAAAGCAGTTTACGCTGGCGCTGTACAATAACGTCGCGGCTCAAGCCCAGCAAAGCGGCGCGGCCCAGGCGCATTATCAGAAAATTTTGGCGCAGTTGACCGTGGCTCGCGTCTTGTTGGAAAACCAAGCGCCTCCTAAACCTGATTACTTCCAAACGCGTGAAGATGAAGCTAACTATCAAAAATTGGACAGCCAAGATACATTGCAAAGCGCCAAAACCATTTTGGCCAAATACAGTGGCGCCTTGCCCGCGGCTCTAAGCGCAGCTGTGGAGCAGGAATTGCAGGATATTTATGAAGCCAAAACCGTGGCCCTATCGCCGCTGTTTGGCGCGTATAACCCGGACATCCAGGCCGATTATACCCAGTACACGCCGCGCAGCCACTATACGGAAGATTCGGCGCTTCGCGCTTATTTTCGGACTATGATGTATTTTGGGCGCAATGCTTACTATTTTAAAACTAATGACGGGGTGCTGGACGCGGCATTGGTGGATGGCCTTATGGCTGTGCGCGACAGTGCCACCGGCGTTGTGCCGTCTGAGCTATGGCAAAAAATTTCCAGTATTACCGACTTTTTCGTGGGACAGAGCGACGATATTGGTTACGGCCAGTTTACGCCGTGGCTGAGCAAGGTCGCGCCGGGCGCGCAGGATAAAATCACGGCCGCCGACAGTGGCACTATTAATCAGCTGGCGGCTAATATTTGGCAGCTGCCAGGGCCGCAAATTTTGTCTGACGTAATTATTAGTCCGCAAGTGCCGGACATGACCAAGAATGACTTGTTGCGACAGAGTGCTGGTTTCCGCATTTTTAGCCAAAAATTTACCTTCGACGCCTGGGTGCTTAACCAGCTAACGGCCGGCCAGGAACAGGCCGACGTTAAACTGCCGTCCACGCCTTCGGCCTTGTTTATACCCGCGTCGTTCGGCGACGCGGCCGCTGCCGGCTATGCCAAGCAGTTTTTAAAACAATCAGCCGGCTTTAGCGACCAAGCAGTCAGCGCTTTTGGCGGTAAATTAGCCGGACAGTCAGCGGCACTGGCTCAAGTCACGCCCGAGCAATGGGCCGGTTCTTTGGGGAGCGAGTGGTTATATTTGCTTTCCAGTTTGACTCAGCCATTTGGTTCAAATTATCCGTTATACATGCAGTCGCCAAATTTTCCCAGCAAGCAGATCCAGACCTATTTAGGTTCGTACACGGAGCTTAAGCACGACACTTTGCTTTACGCCAAGCAAAGCTACGCTGAAAAAGGCGGGGGAGGCGGGGACGAGCAAGGCCCGCCGCCGCCGGTGGTTAAGGGTTTTGTGGAGCCGAATTTGGATTTTTGGAACCGCTTAAACGATTTCCTTGTTTTAACCCAAAAAATGTTTAACAATAACGGCTTAAGCCAAAGCCAAATGCTGCCGCGGCTGCAGAATTTCCTGCAGCAGACCCAGTTTTTCGCCCAACTGGCCAAACAGGAATTGCAGAACCAGCCAATCAGCGATGATGACTATGAAAAATTGCGAAAAATTAAGCTTTCTTATATGGCCCAGCCATTGGAACTTGGCGTGGACATAAGCGACCCAAACCAGCTCCGCAGCGCCTTGGTGGCGGACGTGCACACCGACGCCTTAACCGGTCAGGTGCTTTACGAAGCCACGGGTCAGCCGTACGTGATGTTGGCTTTAGTCGGCGATGGTGGCAGTCCGCGTCTGGCCGCGGGTGTGGCTTTTAACCATTACGAGTTTACTGGCCCCTTGGGGGGTAATCGGCTGACCGATGAAGATTGGCGCAGTAAGGTTTATGAGAACCCTTCCCAGTTGCCGCAAAAGAATTTTTGGTATCAGCCGTTGGTAGCTAAATAAGGACAATGAGGCGCAGGATAAAAATTACGGTTATTGCAGCCGCCGCGGCCTTGGCCGCGGCGGTTTGTGCCTGGTTGCTGTGGCCGCGCCTTGAACGGCCGGCGCGGCGGGCTTTGCCGATTGCGGCAGAAAGGCCGGCCATTGCGGCGCAGTTTAACGACAAGAATTTCTTTTTAACGGCCATTAAGCAGTCTACTTCCACGCCGCTAGCCCAGCGCGTAACAGGTATCGTGGTGCCGCATCATTTGCTGGCGCGCGACGTTATTGCCGATGTATTTCTCGCGGCCTCCGGCGGTGATTATCAGCGTGTCGTGGTTATTAGCCCTGACCATTTTCAGCTCGGCGCCAGCCCGATCTCGTTTGCTGCGCAGGATTTTAATACGCCTTTTGGCCGGCTGGCGACGGATCAGGATTTTATCGACCAGCTTGCGGCCTTGCCGCAAGCCCAGGCCGCGGATTTTTTTTACCGTGAGCACGGCATTGGCGCGGAGTTGCCGTTCGTGAAGTATTTTTTTCCCAACGCCAAAATTACGGCCATTGCTTTAAGCATACACGCCCAGCCGCGCGACTTAGGCGGTTTAATTGAGCTGTTAAAAAATATTGCTGGGCCAAAAACTTTAATTGTGCAGAGCACGGATTTTTCGCATTACTTGACGGCTGGCCAAGCCGATATCAAGGACGCGCAAACCACCGCGGTTCTTAAAAAAATCGACCAAGGCGCGAATTTGTCCGAAATTTACCAGCTAACCGAGCCGGACAATTTGGATTGTTTGGCCTGCCAGTATGTGCAAAGCAGTGTGCAGGCGAGCTTGAATTCGCGTTTGCACATTGTGGATTACAAAAATTCGCAGGACTATACCGCAGATAAAGTCAGCCAGACCACCAGCTATATCCCGCAGGTGTATTATTAATTGCCATCGGCAGAGCGTAAAATATTTGAATATGAGGTGTGCCCCCTCGGCCATACCGAGGGTTTTAAATAATAGCTTTATTGCTGTAGACTTAACAGTCAATGGTAACACTTTTTAGGTAAAACTCGTGGGGTGTTAATGTGTTTAATTTTGAATGGATCCTTTCGTAGTTGTAGAATTTTAGCCACTGCCTCGGAGTCCTCCA
>JAGWQI010000015.1 GCA_028870105.1 Patescibacteria group bacterium | reverse complement strand
AAGGCCTCGATCCCGCGTATTTTCAAAGCGGCCAGGCCTGCGATTTTTGGTATCGGTACGACGAGGATTTTGGCTTGGCTGAGCACTTAGGGCAGAACGCTATTCGTTTCGGCGTGGAATGGGCGAGGATCGAGCCGCAAGAAGGGGTGTTCGACGAGGCGGCGCTTGACCATTACGAGCAAATGTTGCAGTCGGCTAAGTACCACGGTTTGAAAGTTTTTTTGACTTTGCACCATTATACTTCGCCGCAGTGGTTCATGAAAAAAGGTGGTTTTACCAAAAAAGAGAACATTACCCATTTTTTACACTATGCGCGCCACACGGCCCGCCGCTTGAGCGAACATGTGGATTTTTGGGTGACCATAAACGAGCCGGGCTTGTACGCTGGCCAGAGTTATTTTTTGGGCGTGCATCCGCCCCAGGTTAAAAGTTTTCGCGTGGCCTGGCGCGTAGTTAATAATCTAATTCGCGCCCACAATTTGCTGGCGGAATACATTCAGCAGCATTTGCGGCAGCCCGTGAGCTTGGCCTTTAATTTATCCGATTTGCAGCCCAGCGGGTTTTTGGGCGGTTTGGCCGCTGGCTTTGCGGATTACGTGGTTAATGAATACATTTTGCGGAGGACTACGCAGCGCTGTGATTATATTGGCGTGAATTATTATTTTCATCACCACATTGGCCTGTTTGGCGTCCGCCACCACAGCCATAGCCAGCATAGCGAAACCGACCGGGGCTGGGGCATCCATCCCGAGGGTATTGAGCCGGTACTCCTTAACTTAAAAAAATACAATAAGCCGATTTATATTTTGGAAAACGGTTTGGCCGACGCCAAGGACCAAAAACGGGAAAAGTTTATTAAGGACCATTTGGTTTTTGTGCACCGCGCTATTCAAAAGGGCGCGGACGTGCGGGGGTATTTGTACTGGTCGCTAATAGATAACTTTGAGTGGGAAGAGGGCTTTTGGCCAAAGTTCGGACTAATTGAGGTAGATCACGAAAATTTGCTGCGGCGCAAGGTGCGCTTTAGCGCTTTAAAGTATGCCGAGGTTTGCCGAAATAATTATTTGGAAATATAGGTTATGGTGTATCAGTTAATTTTGCTTTACGCCAGCTTCGCCGCGGTTGACGTTATGGATAAGTTTTTGATCAGCAAAAGGCAAGTTCGGCCGCTGCAGTACGCGTTTTATACAGTTGTGACGGGTGGGGCGATTTTGCTTGTTTGGCCGTGGGTGTTCCAGCATTTGCCGCCCCGGTTTATTGCTTTAGATTTGTTGTCCGGCGCTTATTATGGCTTGGTGATGTATGTGTATTTTAAGATCCTATCTCACGGCGAGGTTTCGCGGGTGGTACCGTTTGTATTTGGTTTGGTACCGATTTTTGACATTTTTATTTCATTACTAACCAATCGAAGCGTTCTGACCGTCCAGGAGCTGGCCGCCATGTCCCTGCTTATACCCGGCGCGCTGCTGATTGCTTATAAACCGGGTAAGTATTTGCATAAATATTTGGGCCTTACCTTGTTGTCGGCTTTTTTGTACAGTAGTTATAATTTTTTGTGGCAATACGGCGCGCAGCATGGGCCGGTGCTGAATAATTTAATGTGGAATCGTTTGGGCGCGGCTGGCGCAATGGCGCTGCTGTTGTTAATTCCCGCGGCCAGAAAAAACATTGCCAAGACCGATCACGTTAAGCACAAGGCCCATACCGGTTTTTTGTTTTTGTTCAAACAGGGGCTAGGTGGATTGAATTTTATTTTGCTTAGTTACTTTTTGGCTGTAAGTAAAGTGCCAATTGTCGACGGGCTGTCCGCTTTTCGTTACTTATTTTTGTTTGTGGCCGCGCTGTACTTAGGTTTTAACCATCGTCACATTTTGGACGAGGCCGGTAGCAAGCACGAGATTAGGTTGAAGCTGGCGGCACTGGTTTTGATTTTTGGCGGCACTACCGTTTTGTTTTTGCCGCTATAAAAATTAGTAAGTTGTTTACATTTGTGAAGTCATTACTAAAATGAAAAAAATTATTAAACGCACGATTACCGGCATTGTCATTCTATTGTTTTTTGCGTGGTCGATTTCGCTGTTTGCGCCGAAATCCAGCACGATTGAATATGGCGTCACATTTAGCGCGCCTTATGCCGAAAGCCTGGGTTTGGACGCGCGGCAAGCCTATTTGGCCGTATTAAACGAATTGCATCCTAAATATGTCAGACTGTCGGCTTACTGGGACAGCGTGGAGCCTTATCAGGATCATTATAACTTTAGCGATTTGGATTTCCAGGTTAGTGAAGCACAAAAAGCCGGCGTTCAAGTGGTTTTGTCTGTGGGGCGGCGGCTGCCGCGCTGGCCGGAATGCCATGATCCGGGTTGGATAAAAACTCTGCCTGAGCAGCAGCTTAAAACCGCGCAGTTGTCTTACGTGGAAACCGTGGTGCGCCGATATTTGAATACCCCAAATATTATCGCGTGGCAGGTGGAGAATGAGCCGTTTTTATCCACTTTTGGCATTTGTCCGCCACTCGACACGGGTTTGCTGGACAGCGAGATTGCCCTGGTCAAAGATTTGGATTTTAGCCGGCCGGTAATAATTACCGACAGCGGCGAGCTGGACTGGTGGCTTAAGGCAGGCAGCCGCGGCGACATTTTTGGCACAACTTTTTACCGCTATGTGTTTTCCGACGTGCTTAAGCGCTACTGGACCAATTTTTATTTTTTTCCGTTCGTTTACCGCGTTAAGGCCGGACTTTTGGAACTACTGCATCCAGGCAAGCGAATTGCTATAATGGAATTAGAAGCTGAGCCGTGGACCACAGCCGGTATTCCCAATACGCCGATTAATGAGCAGTTTAAGACAATGAGCATGGATCATTTTAATACTATTGTTCAGTACGCCCGCGAGACCGGTTTTTCGCCGCAGTACCTTTGGGGCGCGGAGTGGTGGTATTGGATGAAGAATCACGACCACCCTGAGTTTTGGGAAGCCGCTAAACAGTTATTTAAAAAGTAGTGAATTTGTGAAGGCATAATAGGCTTTAACAAAATTTTATGAAAAATTTCATTGGTATAGATGTGGGGGGGACCAAAATTACCGGCGTAGTTTTTGATGGGAAAAGGATTTTGGACCGACTGACCATAGTGACGCCGCGGTCGCTGTTTGAGTTCGAGCGGAATCTGCGCAAGTTGGCGGATTTTTTGTCTGCCAATCGCCAGATTGCCGGGGTTGGAATTGGAATGGCCGGGCTGATAGATGCCAGGCGCGGCTTGGTTGTTTATTCTCCAAACATTAAATATATTAAAAATTTGCCCTTGGCGCGGCGGTTGCAGCGCGCCGGTTTGGGCCCGGTGAGAATCGACAACGACGCGAATTGTTTTACCCGCGCGGAGATGCGCCTGGGGCAAGGCAAGGCGTTCAAAAATTTTTTGGCGCTGACTTTGGGCACCGGCATTGGCGGCGGGATTGTGATTGACCGGAATATCTATCGCGGTCGCGGCGGTGGCGGCGAATTGGGGCATATTGTGCTTGACGGTCAGTTTTGGGAAACCGCCTTTCAAAAAGCGCGCGATCAAAAAGACGATCAAAAATTGGCGCGGCTAACGGGTTGGGCTTTGGCCAGCCTGACTAACGCGCTTGAGCCAGATGCGGTTATTATTGGAGGGGGAGTGGCCACCGACCACGGCCGGCATTTTTGGCCGGGCGCGAAAAAAGAAATGAAAAAGTTTTTGTTTAACCCCGAATCAAAAACCAAGGTCTTAATTTCCAAATTAAAAGACGCCGGCGCGTTAGGCGCGGCGTTGCTGTGGATTTAAATTATCATGAAGAAGATTCTATTTTTGATTTTTGCCGTGCTGCTGCTGGCTGCGGCCTGCCAAAAAGTGGAACTCAAACAGGAAGTACCGTCTAGCCCGCAGGCGGCGTACGGCCAACTGCCTAGGTAAGCGGCGGGGTTGCTTGTTGGGTTTGGTCAGGCGCCGTTTCCTGGTCATCGGCGGGTTGTGTTTTTACCGGCTCTTCTGCGGCGGGCGGTTTTTGCTCGCCTGGTTCTTCAGGTTTTATTTCGGGCGTTTGCGGCAGTTTAATTTGGCTGACTAATTTTTCGAATTCAGGCAAGTCTTTTGTGGAATTCAAGCCCAAGTGCATCAAAAATTCCGTGGTGGTCTGGTACAAAAATCCCCTGGCGTCGCGTGGGTTGGGGATTTTTTCAATCAGCCCGCGCATTAACAAATGGCGCAAGCTGTATTGGGAGTTGACACCGCGGATAGCCTCAATTTCCGCTTTAGAGATGGGCTGTCGATAGGCGATAATGGCCAAAACCTCCACGGTCGCGTCCGTAAGTTTTTCGCGCAATTCCAAGTTAAGAAAATTTTTAACCTGGGTGGAGTTGGCCGGTTGGGTGGACATTTGGTACTCGCCGTTGTTTTCCAATACCACCACGCCGGCTTGTTGCCTGTCGCTGGCCAGGCTGGCCAGAGCCTGCCTTACTTCCGTCTCATCAAGTTCTAAAAATTTCGCCAGTTCTTTGGCTCGCAGTGGCTTGCTCGACACAAACAGTAAGCTCTCTAAAATATTTTTTAACCGATCTTGTTCCATAAAATGAATACCCCAATAATAATTAAGCCTAAACTGTAAAGCAAAATTGTCGGTTTGCGGCCCAGCGAATTTTTGTCGAGTTTTTGGGTCAGCGACGGCTTAACCCAGTTATTGGCCACCAGCCAGCCCAGGGTTTTGTTGTAAATGTCGTCAATGGCCAGGGAGCCATAGGCAATACCCGCTAAAATAAACAGCAGGCCAATTAAGGTTTGGTTCATGGGATTTGTTGTTGCTTTTTTATGACAATATCCGTGAATAATGCTTCCTGGTTGACTGTCAACACTTTTTGTTTAATCAGTTCCAGCAGCGCCAAGAACGTGACAATAGCTTCGGATTTGTTTTTGGCGGTTTTAAGCAGCTCGCTGAGTTTGGTTTCGACCTGTGCTTCCAATAAATTCCGCAACTGGTCGATTTTTTCTTGGATTGAAATGGCTTCCTTAATTTTGGCTTTGGGCAGCTGGTCGAGTTCCTTTAAGCCCGATAGTACCGTTAGGATGCTATTGTAAATGGTGTCGGCGGTGACCGCCGGATCCGGATAAAAATTTACCCGTTCTTCAAAGCTGACAGTGCGCAAGAATCCCTGCTTGCGGCGGTTATCGAGATGGCGCAAATATTTGGCAACTTCCTTGAACTGTTTGTAGAGCAGCAAGCGGGATTCGAGGTCGAAGCCCGCGTCATCCTCTTCCGGCTCAATTTCTAAAGTCGGCAGTATTGCTTTGGATTTAATAACCAGCAGCTTGGCGGCAATCGACAGATAATCGGCCAAAGCGGTTGGATCAATTTTTTCCAGCTGTTTGACGTAGGCCATGAACTGCTCAGTGACCTCGGCTAAGGCGATTTCGGTAATATTTAACTGCCGCTGCTCAATTAAGTTGAGTAGCAGGTCCAGTGGCCCTTCAAACTGTTTCAGTTTGGTTTGCAGCATTTACCTTTTTGCTTTGCTGAACACCCCCTTTATGGGTTTTATTAGCTTTTCGAAGTCTTTTATTGCCAGTTCAACGCTATGGGTGTAGGTGCCGGCGGAGGCGATCATTTTTTTTGATCTGGCCAGGCCTTTGTCCAGTAATGTTTGCAAGCTATACTCCGAGCCAAACGGATGCAGCAGCCCCACTTTGGTCTTAAGGTATTTGGTAATGTCCTTTTCCGTGGCCATGCTGACTTTTTTGGCCTTGAGCGCCTTTTTAATGCCTGAAAAGTCCACGTATTTACCGGCCGGCAAGACAATTAAGACAAAGTCTTTATCGGCCTTTACCAAAACCACCTTCGCGATTTCCGAAAGCTTCTTTTTGGTCGTTTGGGCCGCGTCGTGGGCGGTGTAAACCACTTTGTGCTCCAGGGTTTTGTATTTGACTTTCGCCTTGTCTAGCAGCTTGGTGACCTTGGTGGATATTTTTTTGGTTTCTTTTTTCGCGGTTGATTTTTTTGGCTTTTTTCTTTTTACCATAGCTTTATTATTTTACTTTTTTTGAAAAATATTTATAATCATCGTTAATACTAAGTAGACGAAGGCTCCGGCGAAAAAAGCCAATCCAGCCAAGAATAAAATTTCACCGGTGGAGCAGCTTAAGTCGCCCATAAGGCCACAAGTTAAACGTAGATTGCCCGTCAATACGGCCAGGAGGAAAATAGTTGCGCCAATAAACCCCGATTTTAGTATGTCGCCCAGTGGGTACTTATTTTCTGTTTGCCTTTGCTCCATATTTTTTTGGCATAAATTTCCCAAACATATCCTTTTGGTTTATGTCAGCTTTGCGGTTTCGTTTTGGGTTTTGGCAAGTCTAACTTAATGTGAAGTTCTTTGAGCTGTTTTTCTTCCACTGTTCCGGGAGCGCCCATCATAACATCTTCGGCCGAGCCGTTTTTGGGGAAAGCAATAACTTCGCGAATGTTCGGTTCGTTTTGGAATAACATCAGCATGCGGTCAATACCCGGGGCAAAGCCGCCGTGCGGCGGCGCGCCGTATTCAAACGCGCGTATCATCCCGCCGAATTTTTCGTCCACGGTTTCCTTGCTGTAGCCGCAAATTTCAAAGGCTTTATACATAATTTCCGGCCGGTAGTTTCTAATAGCGCCACTGCTAAGTTCCAGCCCGTTGGCAATAATGTCGTATTGGTAGGCCCTAACTTCGTCCGGCTTTTGGGAATTCAAAGCCTCCAGCCCGCCTTGCGGCATGGAAAAGGGATTGTGCATAAAATCCCAGCGTTTTTCCGTGTCGCTGTATTCAAACATCGGAAAGTCGGTAATCCAGGCCCAGGCAATAATGCCGGGATCTTTTAAGCCGAACATATCGCCAAGTTCGCTGCGCAGTTTGCCCAAAACTTTGTTGACGATTTTCTTCTGGTCGGCGCCAAAAAAGATGACATCGCCGCTATCCGCACCCGATTTTTTAATAATTTCTCCAATTTCGATTGGTGATAAAAATTTAATGATTGGCGATTTCATTCCCGAAGTGTCTATCCCGTGGAAATCCCCACTCATAATTTTACCTCTGTCATCGCTAGAAATTTTATCACATACAATATAAGCCAAGCCGCCGGCGCCTTCTTTTTTTGCCAGCTCGGTTAATTCGTCAATTTGCGAGCGGCTAAGTTTGGCGCCGCCTTGGCAGCAAATGGCTTTAACCACGCCGCCGTTTTTTATGGCATTGCCAAAGACGCTAAAGCCGGTGTTTTTTAAATCTTCGGTCAAGTCCACCATTTTCATTTCAAAGCGCAGGTCCGGCTTGTCCGAGCCGTACAAATCCATAGCTTCCAAATAGGGGATACGCGGAAACGGTTTTTGCATAACTTTTTTGCCCGCAAATTTTTCCGTCAGTTCAATAAACAGCGGTTCCATTTCTTCAAAAACGATTTCATCCTTGTCGGCAAAAGCAATTTCCAGATCAAGCTGGTAGAATTCGCCCGGAGACCTGTCGGCACGCGGGTCTTCGTCGCGGAAGCAGGGCGCGATTTGGTAGTACTTGGGCACGCCGCCGGTCATAAGCAGCTGCTTGAATTGCTGCGGAGCCTGCGGCAGGGCGTAAAATTTTCCCGGATGCAGGCGCGAGGGTACCAAAAAGTCGCGAGCGCCTTCCGGGCTGCTGGAAGTTAAGATCGGGGTGGTGATTTCTATAAAACCGTGGTCGGTCATGTAGCGGTGAATGGCCTGTATCATCGTGTGGCGTTTTTTTAGCATGTCCTGCATTTTTTCGCGGCGCAAGTCCAAGAAGCGATATTTCAATCTCAAATCTTCGTTGGTTTCCTGTTCTTCGCCGTGGCCGTGCGCGACCTGGAACGGCAGGGGTTTGGCAGTGTTTAAAATGGTGATCGCAGAAGTTAAAATTTCCACGCCGCCGGTGGGGAGGTTTTCATTTTTGGTTTCCGGCGAACGCTCAATAATTTTGCCGGAAGCGTAAATGACAAACTCGTCGCGGCATTTGTCGGCGGCGGCAAAGGCTTCTTTGGCCTCGGGGTGGATGGCTAATTGCACAATCCCGGTATGGTCGCGCAAGTCAATAAAAATAACGCCCCCGTGGTCGCGGCGGGAGTTAACCCAGCCGGAAACCGAGACGTCTTGGCCCGTCATGGCGGGCGTTTCTGCAGATAGTGTTCTCTTCATATTTGTGCGCCGTAACCCCGAATAAAATGCTGTGCATTTTTAAGGGGCAAGTGCGATAAACAGTCGCCACGGCAAATTTAGTGCTAAGTGACAGTATTTTACAACGTTTTTGTGATTTTGCCAAATTGCGACTTAGACGGCTTTGTCAATCTTTAAAAAACCTTTTATAATTGTTTATGCGAAAGAAGTAACCGGGAAATAAAAAATGAGGCTTAAGAAAATTGTTTTAGACTTGGAAACGCAAAAATTATTTCAGGAGGTTGGCGGACGCGGCAAGAATCATTTGCTAAAAGTCAGCGTTTGCGGAATTTACGATTATTCCACCGACAAATATTCCATTTACGAGGAAAAAGAACTTTCCAAATTAGCGCCAATTTTGCAAATGGCCGACCAGATAATTGGCTTTAACATTAAGGATTTTGACTTTGAAGTTATTCAGCCGTATTTGAACTTCGATATCCACCAGGTGCCGTATTACGATTTGCTGGAAGAGATAGAGAAAGTTCTGGGACACCGCATAAATTTAGAAAGCGTGGCCCAGGGGACCATTGGTAGCGGGAAGTCCGGAAGCGGCAAGGAGGCGATTTTGTATTTCCGCAACGGCCGCATGGACTTGCTGAAAAAATATTGCCTCGATGACGTAAAAGTCACTAAGCAGGTTTACGAATACGCGTTGAAGAACCAGAAAATTCTCTACAAAGATTTTTTTAAGACTAAAGAGATCCCGTTAAAGGTTGCCGAACCACAACCGCGCGTAGGCGTGTCGCATCAGGCGGCATTGTTTTAGTAGCAAGTAGCAGGTAGCAAGTAGTAAGCCTAGGGGTTTGCTGGGTGCTGTATGCCACGTGCTGCTAAAAAAAATATTATAATTGGTTTAATAATCATCGCGGCCTGTCTAGTACTGTGGTTTTTTGCTCAGGTTTTTTCCGGCCGCGTGGTCTTGCCGCAAACATTTAGGTTCGGCCCGCTGACTATCCATTATTACGGCTTGACCATGGCTGCGGCCGTAGCCGCGGGGTTTTGGTTGGCCGTAAAACGCGCGCCCAAGTTTGGTGTTGAGCCGAAGCTGGCTGAGGATTTGCTGTTTTGGATCGCGGTTGGGGGCTTTGTTGGTGCGCGTCTTTACCACGTGCTTTCTTCCATTGGTTATTACTACCGGCATCCAATAGACATATTTAAAGTTTACAATGGTGGCTTGTCCATTTATGGGGCAGTCCTGGCCGGAATTTTTGCGCTATGGCTAATGGTAAAAATTCGGCGATTAAGTACCCCACTCTTGAATTTGCTTGATTGGCTCGCGCCGTCTGTGGTTTTGGGGCAGATTATTGGCCGCTTAGGCAATTTTTTCAACTACGAAGCGTTTGGTTATCCGACCAATTTGCCCTGGAAGATGTTTGTGCCAACGGGCTTTCGTCCGGAAAATTTTGTGGCGTGGCGGTTTTTCCATCCGTGGTTTTTGTACGAAATTTTGGGGAACCTGCTAATTTTGGCTTGGCTCTTGCGCCGCGGTAAACCCATCCGTTCTGGTACGGTTGTTTTTTCCTATCTTTTATTGTATAATTTGTTAAGATTTGGCCTAGAATTTTTACGGATTGATAGTACCTTTTTAGGCGCAGTCAGGCTGAATGCGGCGGCTAGCTTTATTTTAGTTTTGGCTAGCGCCGTTGCTTTAAAGTTAATTCGGCGACATGACCACAACGATAAAACTGCATAAATATTTCGCGCTAGCTTTAGCCGGCGCTTTTTTGGCGGTAATCGAAATTTTCACGGCCTGGCCGGTCTTTCGATTTTTATTTTTGTCAGTTGTGCTGTTTTTAGTTTTGGCCAATTATTATAACCGGCGTTACTTGGTGGCACAGCAAAAATATACGCCTTGGGTCTTGGTTCGATTTTCGCTGCTCGTATTGGCGGCGATTGCGATTTATTTGTTATTGCCGACGGCGGCGCTGCGCGGGTTATTTTTGCTCAGCGCGTTTTTTGTAATCTTCGCCGTTGAGTTCATGATCGGCGAATTTGCCGAAAATTTGTTAATTAACGAGACTTTGGCCGCGGGGTTTGGCCTGTTCGCGGGGGTGTGCGGAGCTGCCCAATATTTTCCCGATTGGCAGAGTTTGCCGGTGTATTTGTGGCATTGGCATTTGTTTGACTGGCAATTTTCACTGCAGCCGTTCTACGGCGCGGTAATGTTTGCCGTTTCCTTGCTGCTGGCCCGTTCGTTTTTTGAATTCGTGCCCCGCCCCAACCGCGATAAGTGGGTTGCGGCGATTTTGTTGAGCTTGTTTTCCTCGGAGTTATTTTGGGTTTCTGGTTTTTTGCCGCTGCATTTTTCGGCTTTAGCGCTGGTCTTGTTGTCGATTTTTTATTTTATGCTGATTTTGACCTATTACCATTTTTTCCACACGCTAACGTTAAAAAAAATCCAGTATCATTTAGCGCTGGCCGTGGCGGCTTGTTTTATTGCGATTTTATTGACCCCTTGGACAATTTTAAGCTAACACGATGTCTAAAAAGAAATTTGTTTTCATAATTGTTTTTTCCGTGGCGCTGGCCTTGTTGCTCGACGCCATGTTTGGCGCTTGGCTCGGCGCTAAGTTCTCGACCGTGCCCTTGTTTAATCGCTTGGGTTGGGCCAGCCCGCAGTCGCCCATAGTTATAAATACCAGGCAGCAGACCATTGTTCAGGATTCCGCCAGCCTGCAGCAAGCGGCCGCACAAGCCCGCCCAAAAATCAGCGCTTTGCTTTTAAACAACAACGGCCAGGTCTCCGTTTTAGGCAGCGCGATTAACTTGACTGCCGACGGTCTGTTTATTGCAGCTAAAGACTTGGTTGATGGAGTAAAACCTCAGGCAATGTATATAAAGTTGGACGACAGCACGATAGGGCAGGTTTCTTCGGTGATCACGGACAGCCAGACCGGTTTGGCCTTATTAAAGACTAGCTTAACCAGCGTGCCGGCGGCTGATTTTACCCAGACAAAAAGTTTGGCTGCGGGTGATCGTTTAATGCTCGCTCAACCCGGGATAGCCAGCTATAGTGTACGTATTGCTGCGACTTACGTGGTACAGCAACAGGGTGACAGCGGTGAGCAGAGTAGCAGCGACATTTTTAGCCGGGGTTTTAAGGTTCAAGACCCCGGGAGCGAGTTTGGCGGCGGGGTGTTGCTTGACGAACAATCACAAGTTGCCGGCCTGTGGGACGGCGGGAGGGTAATTTCCGGCGACGTCGTAAAAAAGTTCGCCGACCAGTACCTTGCCAACCAGGGCCTGCTTAAGCGGCCGGCCTTCGGTTTTGGATACCGGCCCATCAGCCGGGCGGAAAGCCAAATTAGCGGCGTGCCGCAGGGCGACAAAGTGGTATATGTAATTATGGGAGCGCCGGCGCAACAGGCCGGGTTGGCTGCCGGCGATATTATTATTCGCTGGAGCGGCCAGGATATTACTGGCGGGGCGGGTTTGGAGGAATTGTTGCAGGGCCAAAAACCTGGTGATCAAATTTTTTTGCAGGTTATGCGCAACAAAACACTGGTTAGTTTAACTTTAACGGCGGGCACTTATAAGTAATTAGATCGTAAAATGGAAATTGTTGATTTAAAATTGGAATCGGCTAAAAAAGTTTTGACCTACGACGCGCAAGGCCGGCAGAACGGCTGGCTGATGGAACTTTATAAAGACAAGGAGACGGGCCAGAAGACCGAAGCGTATTTAACGGCCGCGCTGCCCGGGGCGTTTAAGGGCTACCATCTTCACCGCGTGCGCGCGGCCCGCTATGTGGCGGTTAAAGGTAGAATGCGAATTATTTGTTATCGTCAGCAAAATAATGAGTGGAAGCCGGAGGAATTCATTTTGTCGGCCGACCAACCGCAGCGTTTGTTTATTCCCAAAAACGTGGCCACCGGTTTAGAAAACATTGGCAGCGAGGAGGCCTGGTTGATTAATTATCCCGATCCGGCTTATGACCCGAGCCTCAAAGATGAGCAGGTGGAATATACAAAGGAGGAGTTGGAAAAAGGGGTCATTAAATGAGAAAGTTGCGTTTAAAATTGGACGAATATCGCAAACGGCGGGGAGGGGCTTCGCGCTTAATTACCCTGCGGTGCGAGAAATGCGGTTGCCATATTTGTGATTACCAGAAGGACGGCGCCGGAGTTTTGAAGCGCTTGTATGTTGATCGGATCTTAAAGCCCAAAATCGAATGGCGGCCAGGCAAAAGGCTTATTTGTTCAAAATGCGGACGTTGGCTAGCGCTGGGGGCGATAGCCTCTAAAACGGTTGGAGCAAAATCTTTGTATCCAAATGAGCATCGGCGGTGTTTTATTTTATTTCAAGCCAGCGTGAAAAAAAATTAGAAGCATGAAAAGTTGGAAATTGCTATCGCATAGACGTGCTTACACTTCGCCGTGGCTGAGCGTAGATAAGAAAATTTTAAAGCGTCCTAACGGCAGTGTCGGCGAGTATTACATTGTAAACCGTAAGCCGGTCGTTATTATTTTGGCCAGGCGCGGCGGTAAGTTTTTGTTGGTCAACGAATATCGCGCTGCCGTCGGCAAAAGGGTCTGGTCGTTTCCGGCCGGGTACACTGAAAGCAAGAATTTCCTTAGCGACGCCAAGCGCGAGCTTAAAGAAGAAACCGGCTTTCGCGCTAAAACATGGCTTCCGCTCGGTAAGTTCCATCATAATCCTGGATTATTGGATGATTTAGCTAGCGTGTTTTTGGCCACTGGTCTAATTCCCGGCCAGGCTGAACGCGAGCCGGGAGAGGGCGATCTGCGCATGAAATGGTTCACATTAAAGCAAGTTAGAGCTAAAATAAAGAAAAATGAGGTTTTTGGCGCCGGGTTTTTGGCGTCTTTGTTGCTCTTTTCCCTTAAACGTAAACGTTCATGAAAGTCTTGATTACCGGCGGAGCCGGGTTTATTGGTTCAAATTTTGTCCATTATTGGCGCAAGAATCACCCGCAAGACGAAATTGTCGTGTTGGACAAGTTGACTTATGCCGGCAACCTGGAAAATTTGGTCCAAGTTAAAGACCAGATCCAGTTTATTAAGGGAGATATATGTGACGAGGCTACAGTTGAGCAGGCCATGGCTAACGTCGATACTGTGGTGCATTTTGCCGCCGAGTCGCACGTGGACCGTTCAATACTTGAGCCGGACGCGTTCATTAAGACTAACGTTTTAGGTACGCATGTCTTGCTTAAGGCAGTGTTGAAACATAAAGTTAAACGTTTTCATCATGTTTCGACCGATGAGGTGTTTGGCTCAATCGCTTTGGGCAGCAAGGAAAAATGGACGGAAACTTCGCCTTACAACCCGCGCAGTCCTTATTCCGCGAGCAAGGCCGCAAGTGACCATTTGGTTCGCGCCTATTTTCACACTTATGGTTTACCGGCGACAATCAGCAATTGCGCTAATAACATTGGTCCGTATATGTTTCCGGAAAAATTAATCCCGCTGGCGATTACCAATTTGCTGGAGGGTAAAAAAGTGCCGATTTATAAACCGGGCAATCAGGTGCGCGAATGGTTATATGTGGAGGATCACTGCAGCGGCATTGAGGCCGTGTTGCAAAAAGGCCGCGCGGGCGAAACGTATTTTATCGGGCCAAATAACCCGGAGCTGACGAATTTGGAAGTTATTCAAAAGGTCTTGGTGTTGATGAAAGCCGGTGACAATATGATTGAATATGTTAAAGATCGGCCGGGTCATGACCAAAAATACGCTTTGGATCACTCAAAGATTACCCAAGAACTGGGTTGGCGGCCAAAGTTTGGACTGGATGAAGCCCTGCGGCTGACTGTGGAATGGTATCGGCGGAACGAAGATTGGTGGCGTCGCGTTAAATCCGGAGAATACCAAAAATATTATCAGCAACAGTACGGTTAATATTTATTTGTCATCATTTTTTTATGATTTTAATTTTAGGGGCGCAAGGCATGCTCGGCGGCGAGTTTCGCCGCACGTTTTCACGGGCGCTGGGCTGGGATCGTGCCGAGCTGGATTTAGCGCAAGCTGAGAATTTGGAAGAGCGCATCCGCGGGTTGGGGGAAAAAGTGACCGCGGTTATTAATTGCGCGGCTTATAACAATGTTGACGCCGCCGAACAGCACAAGGAGCTGGCGTTTGCCATTAATGCCGAAGCGGTGGGCAAAATTGCCGCGGTTTGTAAAAAATTAGACGTGCCGTTTTTGCACTTTAGCACTAACTACGTGTTCGACGGCGAAAAAGGCGAATATCGGGAGGCTGACCAGCCAAACCCGCTGTCAATCTACGCGCAATCGAAGTTCGAAGGTGAAAAATTGTTGCAAAAAAATTGTGACAAGTATTATCTTATCCGCACTTCGGTATTGTTCGGGCACGAGGCGCAGAGCGAGTTCGCCAAAAAGAGTTTTATTGAGATTATGTTGGAGTTAAGCCAAAAAACTGGTACTATAAAAGCGGTAAACGACGAGATAAACAGCTTGACCTATGTTTCGGATCTGGCCAAGACGGTGGAGCTGCTGATCACAAAAAAGTACCCTTATGGTATTTATCACGTAGTAAATTCGGGCGAGGCCAGCTGGTACGATTTAGCCAAGGAAATTTTTTCCGCTACTGACAAAAAGATTAACCTGGTGCCGGTGCCGGCCAGCGAATTTCCGCGGCCGGCGCGCCGACCAAAACGCGCGGTGCTTTTAAACACCAAGCTGCCTGCGCTGCGTTCGTGGCAAGCGGCCTTACATGAATTTTTAAAAAACAACAGGACTTTTTAAACGTATTTAATTATGAAAGGCATTATTCTTTCCGGCGGCACGGGCACGCGCTTGCAGCCGCTTACCAAGGTAACTTCTAAACAGCTCTTACCGGTTCACGACCGGCCAATGATCATGTATCCGCTGCAGACGCTGCTTTTGGCCGGCATTAAGGATATTTTGGTCATCGTGGCTCCGGACCACGCTGGTGATTATATGAAGCTGCTGGGCAGCGGTCGGGAACTCGGGTGCCGTATAACCTACGAAATTCAAGACAAGCCCGAGGGGTTGGCGCAAGCGTTTATTATTGGCGAGGATTTTATTGATAACGACAGCGTGTGCATGATTTTGGGCGACAATATTTTTGAAGATGATTTTTCCGACACGATAAAGCAGTTTAAGAGCGGTGGCCACGTGTTTGCCAAGAAAGTACCAGACCCGGAGCGTTTTGGCGTGGTTAAGTTCAACGACCAGATGGAGGCGGTCCAAATTGAGGAAAAGCCTAAAAGTTTTTTGTCCGATTACGCCATTACCGGTTTGTATATTTACGATCGGCGAGTAGTCGAGGCGGCCAAGCAGGTTAAGCCTTCAAATCGCGGCGAGCTGGAAATTACGGAGTTGCATAACTGGTATCTAAAACGGGGGGAGCTGCAGGTTAGCATTGTAAAAGGGGAGTGGATAGACGCCGGCACGTTTGAATCATTGTTTCGCGCCGCGGAGTTGATGCGAAAAAAACACTTAAAATAAGTTCTGCCTTAATTCGCCAAAAGAGCCAACGTCCGTGACTCATAAAACCCAAAAGATTATCTCCACGATTTTACTGGCCATTCCGGTGGTTGGTGGCTTTGAAATTTTAATTTATATTTTAAACCTAAACCAGCCGGGCATTTACTTGCAGGTGGCGGGCTGGATTTTTGTTTATTTGTTGTTTAAGATCGTGTTTTTGTTCGACCTGCACTACAAGCAACGCGGCAGTTGGGACCGGGCTCGCGCGCGGCACGAATCGTCGGCGGCGTCGCTGTGGCGGCATGTCAAGATTTTGTTTACGGCGTTTTGGTATCGGGTTGAACATTTGCGCGCCTGGCGCTACCTGCGCCAGTGGTTGTATTGCCTGCTCATTCCGAGCTTTATTTTTTGGGCAACAATTTCACTGTTTTACGTGAAGTTTGGCCAGCTGGTCCAGCAGCAAACTTTGGCGGTTCTCTCCAGCGCCATGTTGCTGCTTTATTACTGGAATGTTAAAGAATTTTTTTTCCGGAAAAAAGAGGTAGTGGACAGCGATATTTTTGTTGCCACGACGACGGTAAAAATTTATACCGCGGTCATCCTGTATGCGGCCAGCCTGTCCATGCTGCGCTATTTTTGTCTGCACCCGGCTTATTTTGTTATTGAAACTTTTTGCTTTACCTTTCTGTTGCTTTACCAGGCCGTGTACCAGCACCGGTTAATTACCGGCCGCAATATTGCCGCGGTACTGCTGATTGCCTTGCTGATGTCTGCCGTGGCCTTGCCGGTTTATTTATATTGGGGTTTAAATTATTTTACAGCAGCGGTATTTATGGGCGCTTGCTATAATTTTCTTTGGGGAATTTTCCATTATCGCCTTGACGGGAGCCTGACGTTAAAAGTTTTTGTGGAAGTTTTTCTTATTTCCGCCATTGTCGCCAGTATGGTGTTTTTTACCACTAACTTTCGAGCGCGAATTTTAGACGGTTGCAATTTTACCGCGATTACCGGCAAAACATTTTAAATTTTGGCTTGGAAATTTAACGACCGTCGTTTTTTAGGTGTTGTGTTGTTGGTTTTTATTTGGAAGTTTACGCGAAAGCAAACTAAAACAGCCCGCCCTAAATTTTTAGGGCGGGCTGTTTTAGTTTTACAACCAATACATGACCGCGACGACAATTAAGGTAATAATGACTAAAACAATATTGTTAACTTTCTTGTCTAAATGCGCCAGCTGCCGTTCCATGGCTTTTTGCAAGTCGACGAACAAGAAAAGAAGCAGCGCCAGCCCTAAGGCCAAGGTAAAATAGCGCATGGTTGAAGGTCCTTGGTTGCGCGCGGAATTTTGATCGATAATTGTTTCCGGACTGAAGGTTTTTTGGCTCGGCGGAGTGACGCTGGCCGGGGTGGTCGAGGTTTGCTGTCCGCCGATGACCAGCGATTGTTCGGTATTGCTGCCGCGCAGGGCTATTGGCGGAAGAATTGTATTCACCGGCGCCGTGGCCGTGGTAGTTGCGACCGGCGTTGGCTCGGGAATTGGCGCGGGCGCGGGTTTGGGCGCGGCCGGAGCGGGGGCCGGGGTTTGGGTTGGGGACGGCGCGGGAGCTGGCGCTGCCGCGGCCTTTTTAATTAATAGCGCGCCGAAGGTGTTAACCACCACGGAATGATATTGGCCAACACTGCTGTCGCCAAAGTTTAGGCCCATGCCTTGATCGACAAAACCTTCGTTTAAAATATTGGCGCGGTGAGTGGGGCTGTTCATCCAGGCCGAGACCAAACTTTGCGTGTCGTAAAATTCAATGGCCAAATTTTCGCCTAGCTGCAAGTAAGGCGTGTAACCCGTGGCCACTATTTTTGGCCAAATGTAATTTCCGTCCGGATCAACGTGGGAGAAATAATGGCGCGTTTGCATGTCATCCGCCTTGCTCTGTGCCGCGCTTGAGAGCATGATGTTGCTATTGAGTACCGTTAGGTTATGGCTGCTGCGCTGTTCATTGATAGCGCTTATAATGTTGGCAATGGTTAAATCGGAGGCCAGCAGTCGCGGCTGGGGCGCGAATGCGGCAATGAGTAGCTTGCCAGACAGCAGTAACGCCAAAAAGAGCAATAAAATCCAGTGCTTTTCGCTTGGTCTGGCAGGGGAGGGGGTTGACATAAGCATATTTTACTACGAAACTTTATACTTGACAAATCTATCAAAATATGATAATATTTGAAGTTAAATTGATGTTTTAATTTTGTTTAAGCCAGATTTTATGAGTGATTTATTAGCCACTAACAACCAATCTGACAAGATTTACCCAGCGGCTTCCGATGAAGTCGCGAAAATGCTTGGTTTGACCGGCAAGACGGCGGCTCCCAGCCACCCGGAATTGCCAGTTGCCCAGCCCGACGCTGGCGAGCCTAAGCCGTCCGGGTTTTCGCAAATTGTGGGTAACTTGTATTTAAAGGGCCAGCCGCAAGCGGGTGCCGCAAGCGAGCCGTCTTTAGCAGCGCACGACCAACCGGCCGCGTCTCTTTCCCGGGTGTCTTCTGTAACTACAACCAATCGGGTGGTTTTAGTTTTGAAACTTCTGGCGCCTTACATATTAGTGTTCTCAGTGGCACTGCTCGCTTATTTTTATTTTTTTGGCCGCTTTAACTTCCAATTTAGCGGTAATTCCACCGCTAGCCAGGCTAAGGTCTTAAGCGCGAAAGACAGCGTGCTGGCGCAGTTAGAGCAGCAAGACTTGGCTAATTACAACCAATGGGTCAGCCAGTTCTATTACGACGTGTCTGATCCCAAAGTCTTGGACCCGAACGCGGATAATTCCGGCAACGGGCTGACCAACTTTCAAAAGTTCTTGCTCAATTTAAACCCGAAAGCGTATGACACGCTGGGTTTGGGCATGGCTGACAGTTTGGCGCTGAACCAAGGCATTAATCCTTTAACCGGCAACGCTTTGACCGAGGGGCAAAAGGCCATTATTAGCAAATATTTTGACATGGAAGTGATTTTGAATCGATTGACTTTGGCGCAAATGCAGAAAAACGGCGAGGTGGCTGGCGCCAGCGTTAATTCCGGCGCCGTGGTGCAGACCCAAAGCTTCCCCACGCAGGCAACCGTGCCACAGCAGGCCGACAACCTTTTAGCCGGCGATTTAGAGGTGGATACCACTGTGCCCGGACGTTTAGATATTCCGTCATTGAAGATTTCCGCGCCTTTAATTTGGAGCGCGGACGCTAAAAACTTTGAAACCGATTTACAAAACGGTGTTATCCATTACCCTGGAACGGCGTTGCCGGGCCAAATTGGCACGACTTATATTTCCGGTCATTCCAGCAATTACGCTTGGGCTAAAGGGGATTACAATCACGTGTTTACGCATCTAGACAGTCTGGCTGACGACGCTTCGTTCTCTATTACCGTGACTCAAAAGGGCGGCAAAACCGTTACTCTGCATTATGTGGTGGTTGGCCGGCAGCAATACGATCCCACTGATCAGGCGCAGTTTAAGAATGGCGGCAAGAGCGTGGTGGCATTGTCGACTTGTTGGCCGGTGGGTT
>JAGWQI010000080.1 GCA_028870105.1 Patescibacteria group bacterium | reverse complement strand
TTCCGATCCTGGTAGCGCAGCGCCTGCTCCCGCGCTTCACTTAAAACTTGCTGGGTCACATCCCGCCGGCGACGATTTATGGCTTCCAAGGCCGTGGCCTTTTGCTGCGCCGTGGCAGCGTCCTGTTCCAAAAGCAAATGCAAGGCAATGTTGGCATGCTCCAAGCGTCCGGCCGCGTTCAGCCGGGGTGCAATCACAAACCCCAAAGCATAAGCGTCCGGCGGCTTTTGTCCAAAGTCCAAGCCGGCAACCGCGGCCAAAGCGCGCAAACCGGCCCAGCGAGTCTTGGGTAAAACTTGAAGGCCGTAGCTGACCAAAAGCCTATTTTCACCAAGCAACGAATGACAGTCGGCCACCGTACCAATGGCGACCAAGTCAAGCAGCCATTTTTCGTAACCTTGAACATATTTTGGCGCGCGGGACTTAGCCCTTTGGTCGCACAACAAAGCGCTGGCCAGCTTAAACGCCACGCCCACGCCGGTAATATTACTGTCTGGATACGCGTCGCCGGCGTTTTTTGGATTTATCAGCGCATAAGCTTTTGGCAGCTCACCAATAACTTCATGATGGTCGGTTATAATCAAGTCAGTGCCCCGCTGACGGCAAAAATCCGCGGCATCCGTAGAGTTGGTGCCGCAGTCAACCGTAATAATAACCCCGGGGCCATTATTTATAATATTTTGCAAAGCCTCAATATTCACGCCATACCCTTCGCTGAATCGGTCCGGAATATATGAATCCACAGCCACACCCAAATAACGAAAAGCCTGCTGCAATACCGCGTTGGCGGTGACGGCATCCGCGTCGTAATCGCCGTAAATGACAATTTTTTCACCTCGCTCAAGCGCCGCCCAAATTCTATCTACCGCCTTGCCCATATCTTTAAACAAGAACGGGTCGTGCAATTTTTCGTACCGCGGACGCAAAAAATCTTCAATCTGCCGCTGCTCCCGCAACCCGCGATTATAAAGCAACTGCGCCAGCACCCCGGCGCAATTTTTTGCTTCGGACCGATCAGACCCAGGCCTAGCCTCTAAGCCGCCTGACAAAATTTGGCTAATGGCTTCTTTGTCTGCCTCGGGAATCTTGGTTTTAACTTGCCAGTTTTTTGGCATAAACTCGGTCTATCACCGTTACCTGACACGGTACAGAAACAAACGATGGCCACGCGCGCCTGCGCAAGACTAGTGCTCCAACGCGCCGAGCAGGCTGACACCGGTCATTTCCTTGGGTTTTGGCAAACCAAATAGCTCCAGTACGGTTGGGGCAACATCGCTAATTACACCCTCGGGCACCCGGGCTGCCAAAGACGCAAAATCTAAGTGACCCGCCGCGGGAAATTTAAATTCATTGGCCACCAATAAAAACGGCACGGGATTAGTGGTATGGTCCTTGTCAATGTCTCCGGTTTTAGGGTTAATCATCTGCTCGCAATTGCCGTGGTCAGCCGTAATCAGTAAGGCGGCGTCTGCCAGCAGGCATGTTTCCACAATCTTCTTTAAACAACCATCCAAACTTTCCACGGCCAGAGTCGCGGCTTTTAAACTGCCCGTATGGCCAACCATGTCAGCATTCGCATAGTTTGCCACAAAAAAATTAATGTCAGTCTTGGCGATTTTTTCCGTTAAGATTTCGGTTAATTGCACCGCGGACATTTCCGGGTGATCCACGTAATTACGGCTATTTTCCGGACTGGTGACTATTACCCGTTCCTCACCCGGTAATTTTTCGACCAAACCGCAGTTAAAAAAGGCGGTGACGTGCGCGTATTTTTCGCTCTCGGCAATATGAAACTGGGTCAAGTGTGTATGCGCAATCACCTCGGCCAAATTGTTCTTCAGGTTCACGGGCGGAAAGGCCACTTGCGCGCCCAAATCCGGGGCGTATTCGGTCATGGTGGCAAAATACAGATTCTGCAAAGTTGGCGAAGGCAATTTTTCAGGCAAGGATTCGGGTTTTGTAAAACACCGTGTTAACTGCAAAGCGCGATCGGAACGAAAATTAAAAAATATTACCGCGTCATTGTCGGCAATCTTGGCCACCGGCTGGCCTTCGGCTGTCTTAATAACCGTCGGACGGATCATTTCGTCAAAGATCTGTTGGCGATAATTATTACCCAAACAGTCTTCGGCCGAAAGCGCGCTCTCCCCCTTACCCTCAACCATGGCCGCATAGGTGTCAAAGGTCTGGTTCCAATGGCCGCCGCGGTCCATACCGTAAAACCGGCCGGTAATAGTGGCAACCTGGCCCACCCCGGTATCCTCGATTTTCGCCCGCAGCCTCTTTAAGGTCTCGATGGCGACCTTCGGTTCGGTATCGCGGCCGTCGGTAAACATATGGATATAAACCCGGTTAAAATGCTGCTCGGCGAGCAAACCAAGCAGGGCGTACAAATGCTCATCGAAACTATGGACCCCACCCGGACTGACCATACCGATTAAATGCAAATTTGAATTATTTTGTTGCGCGTGCTGGATAGCCGCCAAAAACACGGGATTCTTAAAAATTTCGCGGCTCTGGATGGCGGCGGTAATGCGCGGCAAATCCTGGCCCACAATCCGGCCCGCTCCCAAATTTAAATGACCAACCTCGCTATTACCCATTTCGCCCCAAGGCAATCCCACCAACGGGCCGCTCGCTTGCAAAGTTAGACTGGGAAAATTGTTAATCAAGTAACGCAAAGCTGGCGCCTGCGCGCGCGCAATTGCGTTACCCTTAACGTCGGGGGCCACGCCAAAGCCGTCGAAGATAACTAGTATGACCTTTTTATAATATTTATGATTCATAAAACATCGAACCCCGATACTTACTGCATGCTACTTGCCATTTAAAAGTTCTTCGATCTCCATTAGTCGATTGTATTTACAGACCCGCTCTCCTCTCGTTGGCCCAACTTTAATGAAGCGGCTGCCCACAGCCACGGCTAAATCCACCAAAAACGTGTCATTTGTTTCGCCGCCGCCGCGATGTGACGGAATGGTCATAAACTGGTGCCGATTGGCCAGCAGGCAACAATCAACCGTCTCCGTCACTGACCCCGCCTGGTTTAACTTTATCAAAATTGCGTTCGCCGCTTTCTCGTCAATGGCTTTTTGCCACAACTTAACGTTAGTGACTGTTAAATCATCAGCCACAATCGGCACCGTGCCGGCTTGCGCGAGCAATTTTGGCCAATGCTCCCAATCAAATTCCGACAAACCGTCTTCCAGCGCCACAATAGGGTACTTCTTAAACCAAGCGGCGTACCGGGAAATTAATTCATCGGCCGACAGGACTTTACTTTCGGTAACCAAATTATATTTTTCATCATGGTAAAATTCCGAGGCGGCGGCATCAACGTAAATACCGGCATCATCGAACACCTTATAACCCGCCGCGTTTATGGCCTCGGTCAACAGCTCCAGCGGCAACTCGTTATTCGCGATTCCCTCCGGGGCGAACGCCCCTTCGTTGCCCACGTTAGTCGAAAACTTCCTGTCTTTCAAGATTTTTTTTAGCGCCCTATACGTTTCCTCCATGAGACGCACGTTTTCGGCGGCGGACTGTTGTTTGATTACGGCCAAAATATATTCCTGCAAATCCGTGGAGTTATCGGCGTGCCGCCCGCCCTCGATGAATACCGCCAACGGTTTGGGTAAATTGTAATCCGTAAGCGGGATATTATAAGCTTGGCGAAGGTATTGATACAATTGCAAATTTTCCGCGGCGGCGGCTGCCCGGGCCACGGCCATGGATACGCCCAAAATCGCGTTAGCGCCGAGGTTGTGT
>JAGWQI010000014.1 GCA_028870105.1 Patescibacteria group bacterium | reverse complement strand
TTCTGGCTAAGCTGCCTAATGGTCGCGGTAATCTGCTCTTCGGTTAAAGAATCCAGCGAACTAGTGGCCTCGTCAAATACCAGGAGCTTTGGGTCCCGCAAAAGCGCGCGGGCAATGGACAGGCGCTGCTTTTCTCCCCCGCTGACCTTTACCCCGCCCTCGCCAATGACCGTATCCAAACCTTGCATAGCGCGCTGCATTAAACTGTCGGCGGCGCTGCGCCTTAAGGCATCCCACAGCCGGTCATCGGTAGCGTCGGGATTAACAAATTTTAAATTATCGCGGATACTGCCGGCAAACAGCTGCGTGTCCTGCGTAACCAGGCCGATCTGCGAGCGGATTTCTTCCAAGTCGGCCGTGGTCATATCTATATTATTAAACAGCACCTGGCCCTGGGCCGGCCGGTAAAGGCCCACCAGCAATTTGATGAGAGTGGTTTTGCCCGCGCCCGAGGGACCGACAAAGGCCACGGTCTCGCCTTTGCTGATGCTAAAATCCACACTGCTGAGCGCGTTCTTGCCGGCGCTTAAGTGTTTAAACGAAACTCCGTGAAAAGCAATGCTGCCAATTTTGCCCACGGCTTTGGGCTCCTTTGGCTTGGGCTCTTTGGGCGTGGCCAGAATGGTTTTAAAGTTAAGCAGGCTGGCCTGGGTTTCGCGGTAGGCATTGACCGTGTCGCCCAGCTGCTGGAGCGGATTGAATAAAAAGAACGAGTAGATCCACAAAGAAAAGAACTGCCCAAGGCTTAAGACCTTGGTAAAAACCAGGTACATCATTAAGAACAAAATTACGGTGCGCAAAAAGTTAATGGTCGTGCCCTGAATAAAACTTAGGGTGCGCAGGTATTTGACCTTTTCCAGTTCCAGCTCCAGAATTTCGTCGGTGGTGTCGTTCAGGCGCTTAATTTCCTGGCCGGAGAGGCCCATAGACTTGACCAGTTCAATGTTGCGCAGGCTTTCGGTGGTGCTGCCGGCAAGGGCGGTAGTCTGCGCTAAAATTTTAACCTGCACGGCTTTAATTTTTTTGCTCAAGAGAGCGGACAAGACGCCCAAGATTGGCACCATGGCCAAATAGGCCACGGCAATCACCCAGGTGACCGAAAACGCGTAAACAATGACGAACACAAAACCGATCATGGTAAAGAAAATGACGTTGACGAACTGGGTAATTAAATTCTGCACGTCCAGGCGCACGCGCTGCAATTTTTCCAGGGTCTCGCCGCTGCGCTGGTCCTCGAAAATCTGGTACGGCAGGCGCAAGGAGTGCGCCAGGCCGTCGGTGTACATCTTTGCGCCCAGCTTTTGCGTAACTGTGTTAACGTAGTAATCCTGAAAATTTTTGGCCAGGCGGGAAATAAAGTTAGTGCCCATAGACAAAAGCAGCAGCACGCCGACGCCGCGGAAGAACGCGCTAACGGCCAGCTGGTTAAACTTAGTCGCGTAGTTGTCCAGGATTAGCCGAAACAGGTAAGGGTCAATCAGCGAGAATATCTGGTTAATGGCCGCCAGCAGCAAAGCCAGCGCCAAGAGCTTCCAGTAGCGTTTTAGGTACTTCAAGAGTATCTCCATAATTTTTGGGTAAGGTTTTAACTAATGAATAAAGTTGCCATAAAGCGTGGCTAAAGTCGCCACCAAGATTAACGCGCTGGCCCCGCGCAAATACCACTTGGAAAAACCCCGAGAAATATATTCACCCATAATCGCCGAATCCTCGGAGAACTTAATGACAAAATAAAAGATCACGGGCAGAATCGCCCCGTTGAGGTAATTGGCCCACAAGGTAATGTTGAACAGGTTAATGTTGGGGAACAAGGAAATCAGCAGGCCTAAGATGATCTGGAGAATAAAAAATAAATAAAACACCCGGCCCTTGGTAAAACTGGCATTTAAGGTGCGCTCGTAACCGAACAGCTCGGTAAACACGTACGTGGTGGCCAAAGGAATAATGGTCAGGCCCAGGAACGAGGCGGCCAAGAGGCCAACCGCGAACAGGGTACCCGACAGTGCGCCGGCCAAGGGCTTAATGGCCAGGGCTGCGGTATAGCCGTCGGTCACGCGGATACCATGCTTAAACAGCGTGTAGGTGACGGCAATAGCCATCATCCACGACAAAAAGTTGGTCAAGAACGCGCCCAGGTAAACTTCCCAGCGCGCGGCCTTAAGCTCGTGTGGCCTAAGGCCCTTGTCGGCCATAAAGCTGTTAATAAAAAATTGCCCCCAGGCCGTGACCGTGGTGCCCAGCACTGCAATGAGCGCCAGCCAATAACCGGAATTGTAAATAAAGGCGCGCTGCGGCAAAATTAAGCTTTCCTTAAGCGACTGGCCCCAGTTCGGATTCGCCAAAACTGCGGAAAAAATATAAGTGGCGTAGAACAATATGGCAAATAAAAAAATGCGCTGCAGGCGCTTAAAATCCAGCCACACCACCAGTAAAATCAACAGCGTGCAAACCACGACGAGCATAAGCTGCCAGGGCAAGTTAAACAGCTGAATCGAGGACTTTAGGCCGCTCACGTCCTGTAAAATAACCGCCTGGTTGGCTAAAAAGTAAATCAAAAAAATAAATACGGAAACTCGCACGCCGTAGTGCTCGCGGATAAGATCGCCCAAGCCTTTGCCCGTGACAATAGCCATGCGCGCGCCGATTTCCTGCGTTACCCCGAGCAACAAAGTGGTCAGCACCACCAAATACTGCGACGACATGCCGTAAAGCGAAGCGGCCACGGTATAAGTGGCCACGCCCGAGGCGTCGTTGTCGGCCACGGCCGTAATTAGCCCCGGCCCGGCCACGGCTAAAAAGATTAGGAGGTGTTTCTTAAAACGATGCCAGAAGTCAGACATAAAAAAAATTTAAAGCCCGTTTTTACGCCGCCGGATAGAGCTGCCGCATTACGTCGTCAATGGTGACTACGCCTAAAAGCTTGTTGTGCCGGTCAACCACGGCCGCGGTGTAAAGGTTGTACCGGGTCATGAGCTGGATAATTTTGGAAGTTTTGTCGGTTGGCTTGAGCACGGCCGGCGAGCGGAAATTTTTGGCCAGGCGGCTGACTTTGGTCTCAGGCGGGGCAACCATGAGGCGCCGCAGGGAAATTACGCCTTCAAACCAGCCTTCGGCGTTGGTCACGTAAACAAAAAAAATGGATCGAAACGTGGGTGATTGCCGCCGCACCTCGTCTAAAGCTTGTGCGGCCGTAGACTCGGGCCGCACGGCCACGAAATCCAGGGTCATTAGCCCGCCAGCGGTGTTGTCCGGATATTCCGCCAACTGTTTTAAGCTTTCGGCCTTGCGCCCTTCGACCTGGTTTAAGTAATGCCGCGCCTCATCGCTGGAAAAAGTCTTAATAAGGTCCACAATTTCGTCGGACGACATTTGCGCCAAAATCTTGCCCGCTTTCTCCGGTCCCAAATACTTCATTAAAATGTTCTGTAAATCAGTGTCTAATTCTTCCAAAACTTTCGCGGCCGCGCGCTCATCTAAGGCCGACAATAAACCCGAGCCCTGCTTAATGTCGAGCTCTTCAACAATGTTGGCCAAATCCGCGGGGTGCAGTTCGCGTAAGTGCTCGGCCAAGGTATTCAGCTGCAGCCCCCCTTTGCCGTCGACCAGCTGGGCGTAGCGCCAATCAATTAAGTTGACCTTAAAAGGCCTGGCCAAAAAAGTGTCGGTTAACCCCAGGCGCCGCAAAATGCCGCGGAAGCTGGAGTCAATGGCCAGCACGCAGGTACGGTTTTCAAAATTGCCAATACGCAAATCATTAACGCGCACCACACGCGTGCCGCTAACGTCGACAATTTGCCGGTCGAGCACTTCTTTACGCAAATATATGTAATTGCCTTCGGGCACGGCGTTTAAAGCGATGCTCTTAAATAAGCTCTTAAGCGAAATGCCGCTGTCCGTAAAATTATCAACGTAAACATATGGCACAAACTTAACCAATTTTTCCGGACGAGTCTTAACCATCAAGTATTCCAGCGGGCTAAAGCTGCCGTTTTTCGGGCTAATCAAAACGTCCTCCAGCACGCCGACCATGGAGTCTGAACTGTCAAAAATTTTTTTGCCTAAAAGATGGCTTATGTAAGGCATTGGCTAACTCGGACACTAAAAAAATGCGGCCCGATATTTAGTAGTTATTTGTCTAAAATTATAACAGTTTTTAAACAGTTTGGCTAATTATTTTTTTAGCGACTGAAAGATACTGAAACATTTTTTCCCACGCAGCGGTATAATAAATAACGTCGTAGAAAAAGCAAAATAAATATGCTATAATACCCCCATGGAAAATTGGACCGACGAACAACTAGTAAAGTCGTACCTCAAAGGCCAAGAAGCCTGTTTGGAAATGCTGCTGCAACGCCACATGCCGGGCATGTTTAATTTTGTCTTTAAATACACCCATAACCAAAGCGAAGCCGAAGACGTGACCCAGGAAGCCTTTGTCAAAATTTGGAAGAATCTTAAAAAATTTAATCCCAAATACAAATTCAAGACCTGGGCTTATACCATTGCCAAAAATACCGCCTTGGACTCCCTGAAGAAAAAAGGCTTTACGGCCTTGACCAACGACGACAAAACCGAAGACGTGGCTTTGTCCAAAGCCCTAGTTTCTCCAGACCCCCTGCCCGAACAGCTTATGATGTCGATTGATGACGCGGGTATGGTCAACCGGGCCATGCAAAAGCTGCCGCCGAAATACCGCCAAGTTATAGATCTTTACTACCACGGCCAATTTAACTTCCGTGAAATCGCGGGCATGCTTAAGGAATCAATTAACACCATCAAAACCCGACACCGCCGCGCTGTCATTCATTTAAAAAAAGAGATTAGCGGGAAATAATTTCCCATAATAATACGCCTATCCCAACTTGGGATAGGCGTATTATTATTATTTTTAATATTACAGTATTTTTTTGACTTTTTGTCAATATATCAATAAAAGCACCAAAAATCCTTAAAGTATCGTATAAGTCTGTGAAAATCCTAGCATTACTCAGCCAAAGGTCAAACATGCACCAGCTTACTCCCCCGCCACAATTATTACCCAACACCCTTAGCGAAATCCGCCGGCAACAGCGGCTCGCCCAGGTCAAACGCGCCCTGCGGCTGCGCCTGATGGCTTTAGTCGGCTCCTGGCTGTGCTTTTTGGTATTTTGGCAAAACTTTTTCCGCCAAGCCAATGACAGCGGCTTTTCGGACTTAAGCAGGCTAATGCTCAGCGATTTTGGCGCGATCAAAAATCATTTTTACGATTACGCGCTGTCCTTGGCCGAAAGCCTACCCGCGGTCAGCGCGGCGCTACTGGCTTTGGCTGGGCTAGTAATTATTATTAGCGCCATTACCCTGCTGTCCAGCACCGTTGAACTGCGCCGGCTAAAGACCTAACTAAGCTTATGAACTTCAAAGAGATTATTAAATCCAAAAACGCGCAATTGGCGCTCGAGATAGTTATGGGCGTGTTAGTCTTGGTTATTGTCTTTACCGCCGGCGTGTTAGTAGGGCTGGAAAAGGCCCGCTACTCCTACAACTGGGGCGAAAACCGCTACAACGCTTTTGCCGGCCCGCCGGGATTTTTTTTGGACCGTAATTATTTAAACGCCCACGGCCTAGTCGGTAACGTCTTGCAGATTAACGGCGACAGCCTGGTGGTGCAAAGCCCGGACAACATGGAAAAAGTCGTGGAAACCACCAACCAGACCATGTTCCGCAGCGGCCATAGCCAAATCGGCTTAGATGATTTAAAAGTTAACGATGACATCGCGGTAATCGGCTCGCCCGGCCCAACAGGAGAAATGGAAGCCGTGCTCATCCGCGTTTTGCAGCCGCCAGCGCCGTTTAAACAACCTAAACCCTAAACTTTAAAACTCTATGCCCAATAAAATTCTTGCTTACGCGAAAGCCCACAAAATCAAAAGCCTGGTTATTTTGGCTGTGGTCGTGGCTTTGGGTTGGTATTGGTATAGCAAGGCGCACAGTAACGCGACCCAAGTTAAGTACATAACTGCGGCCGCACAAAAAGCCACGGTCATTGCCTCAGTGACCGGCACCGGCCAGGTTTCGGAAGAAAATAAGATTGACCTCACACCGAAGACCGCCGGCACCATTACCTCCATTAACGTCAAGCAGGGCGATAAAGTAAAAGCAGGGCAAACCATCGCGGTGATTGACGAAACCAATAACTTAATTTCCCTCAAGCAGGCCCAAGCCGCCGTGGCTTCAGCCCAAGCCAGCTACGACAAACTGGTAGCCGGCGCGACTGCCGACCAAATTTCGCTAAGCAAGCTATCGGTGACCTCTGCCCAGCAAGCGCTAGACCAGGCCAAGAGCACTTACCAAACCACACAGCAGCAACAAAGCCTGACCGTAAGCAAAGCCCTGTCGTCCTGGTTCAATGACAACCTGCAAGCGGTGGCTAGCGGCACGCCGAGTACCGTAACCGTAACGGTCAGCGGCAATTACAACGGCACCGACAAAGGCCAATACATTATTAGCCTCTACTCCACAGGCACCGGCCTGTACTACTCGGTGGAAGGCTTGGCCAAAACCAGCGGCCAAGTGCAAACCAACATTCCCCTGCCCATTGGCAACGGTCTGTACATCACTTTCGGCTCCACCGGCTCCCTATCGCAGAACACACTCTGGACCGTTGACATCCCAAATGAACGCTCGACCAATTACTTAAGTGACCAAACCGCTTACAACTCGGCCTTGCAAGCCCAAACCGTGGCCCTAAACCAGGCGCAAAATGCCATTAACACCGCGGAAAATAACTTGCAACAAGCGCAAATCCAGCTGAATCAAACCCAAAGCCCGCCGACCGACGCCGATTTAGCCTCCTCGCAGGCGCAGTTGCTGAACGCCCAAGCCCAGTTGCAGAACGCGCAGCAAGCTTACAGCGACAACATTATTAAATCGCCGTGGGATGGCACGGTCGCGCAACTGAACTATACTCGCGCCGGGCAGCAAGCCACCACGGGCACGGCCATAGCCACAGTCATTACTGACCACCAAGTGGCCACCATCTCGCTCAACGAGGTTGACGTGGCCAAAATTAAAGTTGGCCAAAAGGCGACTTTGAATTTTGACGCCATTGATGGGCTGCAAATTACCGGTGAGGTTGCGCAAGTTGATACGATTGGCACGGTCAGCCAAGGCGTGGTGACTTATAACGTGAAGATCGGTATGGACACGCAAGACGATCGCGTTAAACCGGGCATGAGCGTTAGTGCTTCAATAATTACCAATGTCGCGGCCGACGTCTTAACCGTGCCCAACGGCGCCGTTAAGACCAGCGGCAACACCAGCTACGTGCAAATCTTAGGTAGCGACGGCAAGCCGCAAAACCAAACCGTGACCACAGGCCTGGCCGACGACACCAACACCCAAATTTTAAGCGGCCTCAACGAAGGCCAAGAAGTGGTGACCCAAACCATTACCAACGCCGCAACCACCTCCAGCACCTCCGGCTCCGCAACCGGCAACCGCTCCAACGCCTCCTTCTTTGGCGGCGGCGCCGTGAGGGTTATTGGTGGCGGAAGATAAAATAATTTATCCGCGAATATTACTAAACTCAATTTGCGGAATTGGCACGGGTTCGTAAATTAATGATAAAAAATGATCGTCTGCGAACATATTTTTAAATCTTACTTCAGCGGCGATTTAGAAACGCCGGTGCTAAAAGACGTCTCGTTTCAAATTAACGACGGCGAATTTGTGGCCATTATGGGGCCATCGGGCAGCGGCAAATCCACGCTTATGCATATTTTAGGCGCGCTGGACACGCCGACAGCCGGGAAGTACCTGCTGGATGGGCATGACGTGTCCAAAATGGCCGACGACGAGCTGGCTGAAATTCGCCGAAAAAAAATCGGTTTTGTGTTCCAGGCGTTCAACCTGTTACCCCGCGCCAGCGTGGTGCGTAACGTGGCTCTACCGCTGGTCTACGCTGAAATGCCCAAAGCCCAGCGGGAAGAACAAGCCAAACAGGCGCTACTGCAAACCGGACTGGACGAATCCCGGTTTAACCATTTATCCAACCAACTCTCGGGCGGGCAGATGCAGCGCGTAGCTATCGCTCGCGCCCTGGTGAATAACCCCAGCCTCCTGCTGGCCGACGAGCCGACCGGCAACCTCGATACCAATACCGGCGAAATTGTGCTTTCGACCTTCCAAAAACTCAACGCCACCGGCCGCACCATTGTGCTAATTACCCACGAACACGACGTGGCCGCGCACGCCCGGCGCATTATTCACATCCGCGACGGCAAAATCTTAAGCGACGAAGTCAACGCGCGGCAAATAACAACGCGGTCGCGCGTGGAAGAATAACCTAACAAGTATTAAGTAGTAAGGTAGTAAGTATAAAGGAAAACTTCAAAGCCGCTTAATACCTAATACTTTCTACTGCCTACTAATTTTTTATGAACACCTCCGATTTATTTGAAGAGTCTTACAGTGCTTTGGCGGTCAATAAAGTCCGCACGTCTTTAACCATGCTCGGCATTATTATTGGCATCGGCAGCGTGATCGCCATGGTGGCCATGGGCCAAGGCGCGCAAAGCACAATCGCAGCCAACATTGCCTCCATTGGCTCAAATTTGATTATTGTCTCCCCGGGGGCGCAACGCGGTCCGGGCGTAACCGTGAGCGCCGGCTTAGGCAGCGCGCAAAGCCTGACCATGGACGATGAGCAGGCCATTAGCACGCAAGTTACTCTGGCTAAAGCCGTGGATCCCGAACTCTCGCGCCGCTACCAAGTGACAGCCAAAGGCACTAACACCAATACTCAAGTGGTGGGCACCAACGAAAATTACCCCGAAGTGCGCAACCTCAGCATCGACTCCGGCTCGTTTATTACGGCCCAGCAAGTGCAAGATTTGGCCAAAGTCGCGGTCTTGGGCCCAACCACGCGCGACGATCTGTTTGGTCAAGGCGCTTCGGCCATTGGTCAAACTATCCGCATCAACCAAATTGAATTTAAAGTCATTGGGATTACCGTCAGCAAAGGCGGCAGCGGCTTCTTTAACCAAGATGACACCATTTTTATTCCGATCTCCGTGGCTCAACACTACCTGGCCGGCCCTAACGCCGACGGACAGCCTTACGTCAGCAGCGTTGCCATTTCCGCCCAGAGCGCCGACGTGATGTCCGCGGTCCAGCAACAAGTCACCGATTTACTGCTGCAGCGCCATAAAATCAGCAACCCGGCGTTGGCCGACTTTACCGTACAAAACCAGGCGGACATTGTGTCGGCGGCCAGCAGCGTCACGAATACCTTTACCATGCTCTTGGCCAGCATTGCCGGCATTTCTTTGCTGGTCGGCGGCATTGGCATTATGAATATGATGCTGACGACTGTAACCGAACGCACGCGCGAAATCGGCCTGCGCAAAGCTATTGGCGCCAAACGCGGCGACATTAGCTTCCAATTTTTAACCGAAGCGGTACTGCTAACTTTCCTGGGCGGCGGCATTGGCATTGGCCTGGGCTGGGTCTTGGCCGTCCTGCTATCAAAGTTCGCCGGCATTACTACGCAGATTTCGTCGTCTTCGGTCATTTTAGCCTTTGGCGTATCCGTAGCCATTGGCCTAATTTTTGGCTATTATCCCGCCCGACGAGCGTCAAAATTAAACCCAATTGAAGCGTTGCGGTTTGAGTAATCACGCTCTTTGCAGCGATCTTAAGATTTCTGCTTGGGGGGACACTTTATTGTCGACTAAATTAAAATTTAGCCGACAATGAGTGCCCGCCTGATCAGAGATCACGGGCTAAACTTAGCACTTAGCCTTTTAATTATTAACTGATCAAACAACATGACAAAAAATCAAGTGATAGTGCCTATTGTAGTGGCCCTGGTGGTCGGCGCGGCCGGCTTTTTTGGCGGCTACAAATATGGCCAAAGCAAGGCTTCGGCTAACCCGTCTTTTGCCGGCCAATTTGGCCAAAACTCTGGCCGCACCGCGACCAGGCGCTTTGGCAACGGCAACGACTTTGTTAACGGTGAAGTGATAAACAAAGACAATACCAGCCTGACCATCCAACTGCGCGCCGCCCCCGGCGCGACCAGCACGGCCGCCGGCTCAAAAATCGTCATTCTGGCCCCAAGCACGCAAATTACCAAAGCGGCCACCGGCACGCCAGACGATTTGACCGTCGGCACTAACGTGGTAATTACCGGCACAGACAACAGCGACGGCAGCATGACCGCGCAGACCGTGCAGATCCGGCCGCAAACCGCCGCTATGCCCGGCGCGACAAACGGTCGCTAAATTAGTTTGCTATTTCGTTCGTTAAAAGCCCGCGAAAGCGGGCTTTTTTATTACAAACCTTGGGCCGGTCGCATATTTTATGCTATAGTTAAGCCATGAGTTGGTACCACCACCTGCTAGATTTTTTAAGTTTCTCACGCTACGCTTTGGTATTTATCGGCTGCATTGTTGAGGGGCCGATCGTCATGATCACCAGCGGTTTTTTGCTGCGTGCCGCGCAGTTCCAGTTAGTGCCGCTCTATTTTTCCTTAATGGCCGGGGACTTTGTGGCCGACTTGGGCTGGTACGCAGTCGGCCGGTTCGGCGCCCGTAGCCTAATCAACCGCTTTGGCCACCATTTGGGCATCACGCCGCAAATTATTGCCAAGATCCAAAAACGCTTTCATACCTACCAAGACAAAATCTTGTTTATTTCCAAAATTACCATGGGGTTCGGCTTTGCCCTAGCCACCTTGATTGTGGCCGGCATGCTGCACGTGCCGTTTAAACGCTATGTGATTTTAAACTTCTTCGGCGGCTTTATTTGGACGGCTTTCTTGCTGACCGTTGGCTATTTTTTTGCCCATATCTACTTTATGCTGATTGGCCCGCTAAAAATTGCGTTCATCGTGGTTTTAATTATTCTTGTGGTTTACGGCCTCTGGGCGGCCAACCGCTATTTAGCCAAAGCGGAAATTTAACTCCATCTCTCTTACCGCCAAAATGGCGGTTTTTTTGCCGAGCCAAACCAACCATAGAGGTCGCCAAAATCACGCTAAAATATCGGAAATTTTCCCTTGCGCTTAGTAATGGGCAAAGACCACCAATAATGATAAAATTAAGCTACGAAACAAGAAAAAAAATCTAACGTTATAACAAACGACAAGCTTGGAAAAAATACCATGGACATCATAGAGCTCGTTGACCTGGTCAGGAGGGCCCAAAACGGCGACGAGGCAGCTTTTGGCCAAATCTACGACGACTTCGCGCCGCGGATCTTCCGCTACGTCAAACTCAAAATCCAACACCCGCCCGATGCAGAAGACGTGCTGCAAGAGGTTTTCATAAAGGCCTACAAAGGCCTAGGAAGTCTTGACATGGACAAGCTTAATTTTTCCGCCTGGCTCTACAAAGTAGCCAGCAACACCATTAACGATCACTTCCGAAAAAAGTACCGCACACCCGAAGTGTCCGTGATAGACGAAAAATTTGACGCGCCCAGTGATTACTCCCTAGAGAAAGACTTAATGACTAAATGGGATTGGGATGCCGCCAAAGCCGCATTTTTACAACTCCCCCCCCTTTACCGCCAGGTGCTAGAATTGCGCTTTGAGCAACAATTCACAATCGACGAAGTTGCAGAAATTATTGGCAAGTCAAATCTCTCAATCAGGCTCATCCAGCATCGGGCGCTCAAAAAAATCAGGTTTATTTTAAAAGATTATGATCTTCAACCGCGAAAAATTTAATCCGGAAATTGCGGCCTTCAAAAAGCTGAACACCGCGGCCGCCCTGTCGCCGCAACGGCTTGATAACGTTAAGCAGCGGGTACTGCTAGCAATAAGGCAGATGCCTCGGCCCGCGGCTACGAAAGAAATACAGCGGCCGGCTTGGACCATTCGCCTAGTCTCGTGGGCGCGGCCAGCCGCGGCCGTTCTGCTCGGTTTGTCATTGGTCGGGGGCACGGCCTTAGCCTCGACTGGCGCTAAACCAGGAGACATCTTATACCCAGTTAAACGGGCCACGGAAACCATTCGTTTGGACTTGGCGGTTTCGGAAGAAGCCAAAGCCAACCTGCAAAGCCAGTTCGCGCAAGAACGTCTGAAAGAGTTAAGGCAACTACGGCAAACAACCAAAACCCCGCAGTCGCCGAACCAAACGACCCCCCCACCCCTGAAAGAAGACGCCGCTGAATCAACCACTAGCCAGCCTTCAACTCTGCAACTCAAAGCGCAGGCCGAAGCCAGCTTGGAAGTCAACAGTGCTTTGCAATCTCTGCAGAAAGTCAAACTCAAACTGGAAGCCAAAGGCGACGATCAGGCTGCAGGCGCGATTTCCCAAAACATTGAACGACTGCAGAAACAGGCTCAAATCCAAAACATAAAAATAAACTCCGAGCCCGAGGATCAAACCGAAGATCCCGCCAAACCGGAAATTGATAATAAGCGTGCACCAAAGGAAACGCCACCGATAAACGAAAACCCGGCTGGAGAAATTTACGGTACCTCAACAATTAATTCACTGATCCCAACTAGCCCAAGCAACCAAGACAAAGCCGGCCGTGAAGATCGCGGCGAAGAAAACTCCAAGCGCCAGCAGCGCGGGAGCCCGGGAGACCTTTTTCAAACTAATCAAACCCAGAACGACGACTAACGCTGCGTATTAATAACAACGCGTCCGGCTAGAGCCGGCACGTTGTTATTTTTGGTGCTATAATTTTAACAATGAAAAAAATAATTTTCGCCGCAACAGTGCTAGCAGCGGCCACGGGTTTAGGCATTGCGCTATTTAGACATTCTCCCCCACCCGTCCCGACGACTACGCGCACCGACGGACAAAACAATAACCCGGCAATAAACCAAAATCTTACTACCGGCCATGGTACGACCTCGCCCGTCACGCAAACGCCGGAGCCCGGCTTGGCCTGGCCGATTAAAGACGCTCTTTTGCGAGTCACTAAAAAACCGTTTGGCATTTATATTACGCCTAAAACCTCGCCGGTGCAGCCCGAACGGTTTTCCGGCTATCACACCGGCACGGACTTTGAAACTACAGCCGCTGAACAAAACATCGACGTGCCGATACTGACCATCTGCGCCGGTAAACTACTGGAGAAAAAATACGCCAGCGGCTATGGCGGCGTAGTTGTCCAGTCCTGTAAAATTAACGGCCAACCCGTAACTGTAGTTTACGGCCACCTGCGCTTGCCCAGTATCTCCGCCACTGTCGGCCAATTGCTGGCCGGCGGTCAGCAATTGGCCGTACTCGGTACCGGCTACAGCCAAGAAACCGACGGCGAACGCCGCCATTTGCACTTAGGCATCCACAAAGGTAGCTCCATAAGCATCTTGGGCTACGTGCCGTCAAAGGACCAACTGGCCCAGTGGATTGACCCGATAGCGACACTCAAGCAGCTTAACTAATGTTGGCGGTTTGTGCTATAATTTAAAGGCAATAACCGGCTTAAAATCAAAACTTTTGCCGCACAACCTTCCAAAAACTAAAACTTTTCCGATTGTCGCCACTGCCGCCGCCGGCTGCCTAATTGCGGCTTGGCTTTTAAGCTTGATCCTCAGCCAAAGCGTCTCGCTGTTTCCGGCTCCCGTGGCTTTATATCATCAGCAGGTGCTCGGCGCGCAAACCACGGCTCTATCCCCAACGGTCCGAGGGCCGCGAACCGCCCAAACCAATCCCGAACTAAACCTAACCCAGGTCGGCCCGTATTTTTGGGGTGGCCAGATTGCCGGCATTAATCCGGCCGATATGCTCGGCGAAGGGCAAAAGTTGGCGGATAATCTGGGCACCGGCCTTATCCGCATCACTTTAGCGCCGAACGACGACATGACCTATTTAAGCGGCGCGGATTGCCTAGGCAACGACAGCCTAAAAAGTTTAGCCGCGCGACCGGATTTCCAGCAGATTTTGGCCGATCCCCAATTTACCACGGTGATCATCACGGCTTACGACGAAATTAGTTTTAGCAACTGCCAAGATAAAAACTACATGGACCCCGCCTTTTTCAGCGCCCCCACCTTTACCCAAATCAGCAAGGAGTACACGGACTTGGCCAAATACCTATCACAGTTCAACAAAACTTTTATCATTGACAACTGGGAAGGCGACAATGATCTTTACTGCGGCAACGCTTACGGTGCCACGGCCGACAACTGCCCGGACGCCGCCAAACGTCTGTCCGCTTACGTTATGTGGACAAAAGCGCGCATTGCCGGCATCCGCGCCGCTGGTGCCAATAACGTTAAAAGTGCCGTGGAATTCAACAACATCCATTCGCTGGAAAACCAGGGTTTGCCCACCGTATTAAACGACGTCGTTCCTAGGGTGAACGCCGATTACTATTCCTACTCGTCCTACGAATCAATCAATGTTTCCCCGGCTCAAACCGCGGCCGATATTGATTTTATCCGCGACAAACTGAGCGCCGCGGGCAAAGACCCAAGCAGTTTGTTCTTAGGCGAAGTCGGCTTTGACACGAATTTCCTTGGCCAGGCCGACGCCGCCGCCCGCCTGCGCGACATCGTCAACATTGCCCAACAAAAAAGCATCCCCTACTTGGTGGTCTGGAACCTGATTGACAACCCCAGCTTCGGCGTTTACGACAATAACGGGCAACTGACCCCTTATGGCGACGTTCTTGCGGTCGACCCCGCGGTAGCCGGCCAAGACAAACCAAACATCGCCGGCGCTCAAGGGTTTAACGCCGACACCAATACCTACACCAATTATTACGGTGACGACAACCAATACCTTATCCTTTACGGCAACTTTTCCTCTTCCGGCAACTTGATAAAAATCAACGGCCAAACTTTTTTGCCGCTGTATGAGAGTCCTAACCAAATTAACGTTAAGCTGAATAACACCCGGATTCCCGGAGGCAGCAGCGTGCAGGTCACGGTTATTGGCTTTAACGGCCAAAGCAGCGATCCGGTTGATTTTAACCTGCTCTCAACCAGCGGCGACCAAACTCCGCCGTCCCAATAACAGGCAATTTTAATCCCGCCCCTTAAAAGGGGCGGGATTTTATGTTGGAAAACTAAATAAGCCGAGTCACAATAAAAATAAACGCCGCTCCCGCCACTGTCAGCGCAACCAACGCAAATGAGCTGTGACGGCTGTGGGCCTCAGGCAGAATATCACTAGCGCCAATGTACAATAAAAACCCGGCAAAAAATCCCAAATACCACACCAAAAAATGAGGCGAGACGTGGAATAGCAAAGTCGAGAGTACCCCCAAAACCGGCGCGATGGCATCGAGCAGCAGTAAAAGTTTGGCCTTGCTGGTGGTATTATGATTCACCAGCATCAAGCTAACCGTGTTCATGCCATCGGTAAAATCATGAGCAATAACCGCCACAGCCACCAACAACCCCATAGCCGGGCTAACTTGAAAACCCAGTCCAATGCCGGCGCCGTCCATAAAGCTGTGGCCAGCCAAGGCCAAGGCCGACAGCACCCCGACATGCGGATGTTTATGCTCCGCATAATCACCCTCGTGTCCGTGATGGATAACAATAACCTTCTCTAAAATATGGAACAGCAAAAAGCCGATTACCAAAGCGACCATCGGTTCAACCGGTTTAAAATTCCCTTCCGCGACCTGCGCAATAATCTCGGGGAGCACGTCGAACGCCACCACGCCCAAAAGCACGCCGGCGGTAAAACCCATAATCAAATGTAGCCGGTCCTTATGCTTGACCGCGAATAACCCGCCAAACAGCGTGGAAACGAACGTGGCAACTGACAAAAGTACTGCTTCCATAAATTCCCCTAGGCGTCCTTGGCGCAGGCTTGGCACAACCCAAAAAATTCCAAAGAATGCCGTCTAATAATAAAATGCTTTTGCGCTTTGGCCAGCCGCTCAATGCGCCCAGTGTCGTGCCGAACATGAATGTCCTGAACCTTGCGGCAACCGGTGCAAACTAAGTGGTGGTGATGCCCGGCCAGTTCAAAACGGAGCTTACGGTCGCCAAAATCAACCTGCTGAACAAGGCCGCGCGCAATTAAGGCCGCCAGCTCACGGTAAACCGTGGTCTTGTTAACAGGTCGGCCCCTGGCCGCTAAGGCCTGGCGAATTTCCGTCTCCGACAAAGGCAACCGGCAACGTTCAAACAACTCCACTAGCAGCCGCCGCGTCTTGGTCATTTTGGCGCCGTCGCGCTTGAGTTGGTCTAAGCAATTCGCCATAACAATATCTTAATGCAACTTAGTTGCGTTTGTCAAATAACAACCCGCGCTTAAATTGACCAAAATTGATTTTTAGGCTATAATGTTTAGGCAATCTTTAAAGATTGTCCGGTTGACGGACGCCGGGAATGTTTGACACAGCAAACATCAAATTCAGCTCTTACCAATCTGTGTAAGGGTTTTTTTAAAAAGAAATTTCCAATTTCCATTTAATGCGGATTTGGGAAGAGAAATGACTGAAAAAGTCTAAAAAGTTGGCTTTAGGCGATTTAAAAGCTCGCGGCAAGCCGCAGCGACATGGCGACCATCGTATAATGGTTATTACGCTGCTCTGTGGAAGCGGATATACGGGTTCAATTCCCCTTGGACAATGACTTTCCTATGAGAAACGAACAACGGCTTAAAATCGTCGTGCGGTTCTATAGCCACAACGTCCTCGTCTTTTACCCAAACACGCTTTAAAATCATTTGTAGCCATTCCCGGCGTTCCTGGTTTCCGATGTCAGACCGCCAGAAATTCTTAAACTCTTTCAAGAATTTCTCGGTCTTTTTTAAATACTCGGCTTCCTTATTTTTACCGCTGCCGTTTACCAAGCCCAGGCTTTCGTATTTTTTCAGGCCGTCGTTAATTTCCTTGAGCTTGGTTAAATACTCAAGCTCCTCCAGCTCCTCGGTGTTTTCCCATTGAAAATTTAGCCGCTTTTTCCTTGCCTCAAGAGTTTTAACAACGTTTATATCCTTGGACGATTTACTGGCCTGCTTAAACAGGCCTTTTAACTTGTCCAAGGTCATCTCAATCACATCCGGCGGCAAGCGAAAGGCCTCCATCAGATCAATCACTTGGTCGTCAATAATTTTGGCCTCCACGTCCTTTTGCGAACAACTCTTATTTTCCCGTTTGATTTTGCAGCCATACATTAGCCGTTCCTGTCTCGTGCCGGTGTGCTTGGGATAAACCCACTGGTGGGTTTCGCAATACATATTCGGTAGCATCCGGGCGTTAGGGTTGTTCTCTTTGCCCTTGAGGTAATTTATGCACCTATAACAATAAACCAGTCCTTGGAGCAAATAAAACCTGTGCTGGGCAACCGGCCGTCCCATGGTGTTACGCCGGTCGTGCAAAACTTCCTGCACTTTATCAAACAGCTTGTGGGGTAAAATAGCCGGGTGCAAACCTTTTTCGGTGGGATAGCCACGCCGCCACGAAAATACCATACCCAAATACGTCTTGTTGCATAGCAAGCCTTTTAATGAGCTGTAAGTAAATGGGTTGCCGATTTTGGTTTTTACGCCCCACGTATTAACCTCGGCCGCCAAATCCGCCAGTGAGTATTTGTTGGTAGCGTAATGGGTAAAAATCTTTTTAACCAGTTTCGCCTCTTCCGGCTGCACCAGCCACGTTTTGTCATAAATCGGCCGATTCTTTTCCTTATCAAACCCGATTTTCTTTTTGTAGTAGCCAAGCGGCGGATTACCGTTCTGCTTGCCCTGCCGCCGTTTTTCCATCAGCGAATTACGCACCCAAAAACTAAGCTGTTTGGAATAATGTTCGTCAAACAGCTCGTTCACGCCTTCGTTTAAAAATTGGCTGGGGTCATTGTAATTGCTGCCGAAATTTTGAGTTACCGATAAAACGTCAATACCCAATTTTTTCCGTAGCAGGTCTTTATATTGTCTGGCATCGGCCACGTTCCGGGCAAAGCGGGACGTGTGGTAGATTAAAATTACCTCAAACTTCCTAAGCTGGGCATCCGTAATCATCCGCTGAAAATCGTCCCGCTTGCTGGCCTTGGTGCCGGAAATTAAATCCTTATACCAATCCACGATCTGGATGTTGTTCTTTTTGGCATACTCCTCAATCATCCGCTTCTGGTTGTCCGGGGAAAAACCCTTGTCCTGCTCTTCCGTGCTTTCACGGATATAGCCAACGCCGATTTTAAATTTTTGAGAGGGGGTTTTGGCTGGCATAGTCGTTGTTATAATTTTTTGTATCTTGTTGCGCTGCCTTGCCCAATACGTTCTATTTTTTTATACTTCAACAATTTATCCAAGACCTGATTTACTGTGGGACGGGCAACTTTGGCTTTTTTGCTAATTTCTTGAGGCGTGGCTTCCTTAACTTTCTGTAAGTATTCCCAAACCAATAATTGTTTTGGCGAAAGCAGTTTTTCTATATCCTGTTTGTTTAACAGATCAATAGCCATTTTTGACTGCTGCTGCAAAATACCTAAAAAGTAATCCAGCCACGGGGTTATATCCTCGTTCTTGCTTTTTATTGTTTTCTGGCTTTTCCGTAAAGCGATATAATACTCGCTCTTATTGTCTTCAATCAATTTTTCGTGCGATACATACGGCATATACACGTAGCCTTCTTTAAGTAGCAATAAGTTAGTTAGCACACGGGAAAGTCGGCCGTTACCATCTTGGAATGGGTGGATGTTCAAAAATTCCACAATAAAATTTGCAACAACCAACAACGGGTTATGCTTTCTGATTTTCAAGTTCGTTTCCGTCCAGTCTACCAATTCTTGAGTTTCCTTTGGCGCAAGGTAAGCCGGGGTAGGATTAAAGACAATCGACAGCACCTTTCCCTGGGCATCGGTCATCGCCACGGTATTCTCGCCCTTTTTATAATCGCCCTTATGGCGAGCGTCTTTTTCCGAATACTTTAAAAGTTCGTTGTGCAAGTGTTTGACTGTGCTTTCAGAAAATTTTATACTTTGCCAGGCATCAAATACGTTATTTAACAATTCGTAATAGCCCTGCACTTCCTGCCTGTCCCGTGCGGCGAATTTTTGCACCGCCATACCACGTATAAATTTTTCAACATCCTCATCAGAAAGTTGAGAGCCTTCAATACGGGTAGAAGCTCCCGTGGACGTTATTAGCACCCAGCGTTTGAGCCTGCCCAAGAGCTGGGGGCTTAATTGGGCACCTGTTATCCATTGCCCCTTTAACTCCTCGATGTGGGCAATTTTTGCCCACACAGAATCGGGTAATTGGCTTAGGCGTTTATCAAAGTTTTTCATAGTTTAGGACTTAATATATTAACATATATAAGATTATATATGATATAAAATTAGTTGTCAAGTCGAAAAATCGCGCAAAGTATCACGCAACCCGAAACGAGTTTTTAGGCTTTGGCTTTAGCAGCAATTAAGGATTAAGTTTAAAGACGAATTTCATCCGGGAACAGGATGGCAAATTGTGCCAAGGCTTCTCCCCAGTTATAGACCGGCTTCGTCCAGCGGCGGGTAATATCCCCCTGCGCCAGCCAAAGTGCCTTCAGCAACGCCTCGTCGTGCGGCATTACTTGGTGGGCTTTTACGACTCTGCGTAGCTGGCTATTGAGCGACTCAATGGCGTTTGTGGTATACATTAGCCTCTTGATCTGCTCGGGGTAGCCAAAGAACGGCGACAGGTCAGCCCAGCGGTCTTGCCAACGCTTTAAGTAATACTCATACTGCGGCCACTTGCGCTTTACCTCCTCCAAAGCCATTAAAGCGGCCTCCTCGGTGGGAGCGGTGTAGACCGTCCGCAAATCGTTGCTGAACTGCTCCCGGTCTTTGTGGCTGACATACATAATCCAACAGCTCGCAAAGTCGTGCAGCAGAAAGTTTGTCAGAAATTAGCAGTCTTACCAGCTTCGCCCGTTTGCCTGTTATGGGATAGCTTGGGCTTTTATTAACCTGGTCAAAATAAACACCGTGGGCTTCGGAAAAATACAACGGCAGGGGCAGATTTTCACTGGCAGTCTTGTCCAGATAGTTATCTATTGCCTTTTTGTCGCAAGTAAATATAAAAACATCTCCTGGGTAATAATTGAGCCGGTAGTAACGTTTGACTTCGTAAAACTGCTCGGGGTCTATTAGCTCGTGATCGGGAGTAACCTTGGTAACGAAAGTATCGTCAAATAATTTTTTATCTTTTTTGGGCTGCTTGGAAATGTGTTTGAGCCG
>JAGWQI010000079.1 GCA_028870105.1 Patescibacteria group bacterium | reverse complement strand
GGCGATTTAGAGCAAAAATACCAAAAGAACCGCTTTATGGCGCTATTAAGCAAGAAATACGATGACCATAACGCGATTTTTTCCGTCCACGCCGGCGCCGGCGGGGCCGATGCCCAGGACTGGGCGGAAATGCTGCTTCGGATGTTTTTACGTTACTGCGAACGCAAAGGGTTTGTGACGGATGTTTTAGAATCGAGCCGCGGTTCGGAAGGCGGCATTAAGTCCGCGGTTGTGGAAGTTCACGGCGCTTACGCTTACGGACTTTTAAAGAGCGAGGCCGGCGTGCATCGTTTGGTTCGTCTGTCGCCGTTTAATCCCGCCCATACCCGCGAAACATCTTTCGCGCTGCTCGAGGTTTTGCCGCTTTTGGAAGACGTGGAAAAAGTCGAGATTGACCCCAAAGACCTAAAAATCGAAGCCAATACCTCTTCGGGCCACGGCGGCCAGAGCGTTAATACCACTTATTCGGCTATTCGCATTACGCACATCCCGACCGGCATTAAAGTTTCCATTCAAAACGAACGCAGCCAGCACCAAAATCGCGAGTTGGCGTTAAAAATTTTAATGGCCAAGTTAAAGACCTTGGAGGAGGAAAGGCTGCAAAAGGAAAAATTGGAGATTCGCGGGGAATTCAAGTCTGCGGAGTGGGGGAACCAGATCCGCTCTTACGTTTTGCATCCCTACAAAATGGTCAAAGACCATCGCACGGGTTTTGAAACTAGCGATCCGGATTCGGTGCTGGATGGCGAGCTCGAGGAATTTGTGGAAAGGTATTTGGAACAATCGGCTGGCAACTAGCAGATTTTGAGTTTTGTTTTGGAATTTGGTATAATTCTGTTGTTGCACCGCTGAATCTTGAAACAAACTAATGATCAAATTTCAAAACGTCCTTAAAAAATACGATGACGTCACCGCGCTGCAGGGTGTGAACCTGCAGGTGCGCCATGGCGAGTTCATTTCGCTGGTTGGCATGAGTGGCGCCGGAAAATCAACTTTGCTTAAGCTGATTATTGGCGAGGAGCACCCCGATGACGGCCAGGTGTTAATTGACGACATAGATATCGCCACGGTTTCAAAGACAGATTTGCCTTATTTGCGGCGAAAAATCGGCATGGTTTTTCAAGATATAAAGCTGCTCCCTAAACGTACGGCTTTTGAGAACGTAGCGTTTGCCATGGAGGTCTGCGGGCATAAAAAGGAAAAGATTAACGGCGACGTGCCAAAAATTTTGGATTTAGTGGGACTACTGCATAAACGGAACCATTTTCCGTCGCAGATGTCCGGCGGGGAAAAGCAGCGCGTGGCTATTGCGCGGGCGTTGGCGCACCGGCCGGTCCTGCTTTTGGCCGACGAGCCGACTGGCAATCTTGACGAGGTTAATTCCGACGAAGTCCTGGAGTTGCTTTTAAAGATTAATTCTTTGGGCACAACAGTGATTTTAGCCACTCACGCTTCCAGCTTGGTAAACCGGATTAAACGCCGCGTTATTACCATAGAGTCGGGTAAAATTGTCCGCGAGCAGGCACAAGGCAATTATCAACTTTAAAAAATATGGAATCTGTTTCGTTTTTGCGCGTCATTAAGACCGGAGCCTTGAATTTCTGGCGGAATTCGTGGCTCTCCGCCGCGGCGACCATGGTTATGACCATTACCTTGGTCATTTTTGGGCTGTTGTTTTTGCTGTTTGGTATTACCAATTATTCCATTAATACGATTAAAAATACCGTGGACATTAGCGTGTATTTTAAAGTCGGACTGGACGAACAGCAGATTTTTAAAATCCGTGACGCGGTGCAAGCTGATCCGCGCGTTAAGGAAGTAGTATATATTTCGCAGCAGCAGGCGTTCGATGAGTTTAAACAACGCCACCAAAATGACCCTTTAATTGTGCAGTCGCTTAACGAGCTTACGGAGAATCCGTTGTCAGCCACCTTAAACGTTAAAACCTATCATCTGGAGGATTACCCGGCCGTGGCCCAGAGCCTGCAGGATCCGCAATACAAGGATTTTATTAGCAAGGTTAATTTTGAGGATAACCGAGCGGTCATTGATCGCCTTAGTCGGATTTTAAAATTCATCGTAACTTTCGGCGTGGGTTTGATCGCAGTTTTTTGCCTGATTGCGGCGCTGGTGGTGTTTAACACTATCCGCCTGACTATCTATAACCGCAAGGAAGAAGTGGAAATTATGCGTTTGGTCGGCGCCACCAACTGGTATATTCGCGGGCCGTTTTTGACTGAAAGCTTTTTATACGCGCTTGGTGCCACGGTTTTATCCGCGCTGCTGTTTACTCCGATTTTCAACCAGGTTTTGCCTAAGATCGCCGTGTATGTTAATCCTCAGCTAACTTTGTTCCATCAGAACTTGTTTAATTATTGGTATTTGATGGGTATTTTGCTGGGGTTGTCGTTGCTTTTGGCGGCGGTTTCGACCCTGTGGGCGATTCGTAAATATTTAAAGGTTTAACGGCGTTTATTTGACAAGTTTTTCGCATTGAGTATACTAAGAAAGAGCCCGAAAAGCGACTCTCTTGCCCGCCTAAATTTTGCAAAAATTTCAGCGGGTAAACGGGGAGTTTTTTTATTTGTGATGGGTTGCTGAACCAGTTAAATTTATGAAAGTAATCTTTTTAAAAGACGTTCCCGGACAGGGGCGCAGAGGCGAAATCAAGGATGTCAGCGAAGGTTTTGCCCAGAATTTTTTGATCCGTAAGGGGCTGGCGGTCCCGGCCACGGCCGAAATCCAAGCGAAAGTGGCCAAGGAAGCTAAAGAGGCGGACGCCAAAAAGCAAAAGGAACTGGCTCGGCTACAGGCCTTGAAGGCGGAAATCGAAAAGCGCGTTTTTGGCGTTAGAGTCAAAGTGGGCGAGCGGGGCCAGGTGTTTGGTGGCGTGCACGAAAAGGATATCGCCCAGGCGGTGGGAAGTAAACTCAATTATCCTTTGGAAAAGAATCAGGTGGAAATAACCTCGGCCGTCAAACAGGTTGGCGAGCATCAGGTTAGGATTAAACTAGGCCAGGGGGTTATTGCCAGCGCCAAAATTAACGTGGAGGCAGCGTGATGTTATGAGCGATACCCCGATTTTTAACGCGCAGCCAGCAGGTCAGCCGCCGGAAAAGCCGTCGGTCTGGGCGACCAACTCGCACTTAAAGACCTTGCTCTTGGTTTTGATTTTCGTATTCTTGGGCTCAGGGATATTTTTAGCTGTGTTGATACAGGTTCAAAACCAGTATCGTCAAAACTTGTATGTGCAGACGCAAAATTCCCTGCCGCGCCATCAGGCGCCGGTTCAGGCGCTGAAGTCTTTTGTTGGCCGTGAGGTGCCGGTGCGATTTAACTACCCAGCCGAGCTGGTTGTGGCGGAATCCGGCAGCAGCGTTAACTTAAACCATCAGATCCCGTTTGAAAATCACGGCGCGTGCGACATGAAGGGCGATACGCAGACTTACCCGACATTGAGCGATTTTAACGTTAATATCCAGCTGTTAAGTGGCACGGTAGCTCAGGCCGTCAGGCAGCTGTCGCCGTATATGCCGCCTGAGAATTTTTCCGGCGATACGCTAAAAATCAGTCCTGGGTTCATTGACGCCGTGCAAATCGGGCAGTACAAAGGTTTTTCCATTTACGAGGGCGCGGAAGGCTGTGGCCACACCATTTATTACTTTCCGGTATTTGGCGGCCGGGTGCTGGTAATGACCAAAGACATGGTTCAGCAGCTTTCTGGCGTGATAAGCTCGAATGTTGAGGAAGAGATATTAAAGGTTCCGGGCGTGATTTCCCCTGAAAAATCCGACCAGATTTTTAGACAAATTATTGAATCACTCCAAATTTTGCCGGCTCACTAACTAGTTTTATTAAGTTCTTTTGCCTTAATTTTAAAT
>JAGWQI010000013.1 GCA_028870105.1 Patescibacteria group bacterium | reverse complement strand
TGGCTTTCTCGACCAGCTGGCAATACCGCTTGGCCCCGTCTTGACCCAAAATCCGAACCAGCTCTTTAAGCTCTTCCCTCGGCTCGTTAAATTCTTCGCCTTTTTTGGGATAATCAGGCATTAGCGAGATTCTCCGCGGCCTTAATTTAGAATGAATAAATTTTAACCCATCTTGCCAAATTAGTCAAGGCCTGCTATAATATTTGCACCATTAATCAAACATATTCCGTAAATCTTCCTGTTCCGGCAGGCCCGAGGGCCGAGCCGAAATCAACGGAATAGAAGGAAAGGATAGATAAGTATGAAAGATGTGACTCTTTTAGAGTTGCTCAAAAGCGGCGCCCATTTTGGACATACCACCGCGCGGTGGAATCCCAAAATGAAACCGTATATTTTTACGGTACGCAACGATATCCATATTTTGGATTTGGGCAAAACCAAGCAGGCTTTGCTGAAAGCCGCTGAATTCGCCAAGCAAGTCGCCAGCCAAGGCGGTACAGTGCTGTTCGTGGGCACCAAGCGCCAATCGCGCGAAATTGTTAAGCAAGCCGCGGTATCCTGCGGCATGCCGTACGTCACCATCCGTTGGCTGGGCGGAACCTTCACTAACTTCCGCACCATCCAGCGCACCATTCGCAAACTGGAGCGCCTAGAAAACCTCAAGGCCAGCGGCGAACTGGAAAGCCACTACACCAAAAAGGAGCGCTTACTGGTCGAGCGCGAGATTGAAAAGCTTAAAAAATTGTTCGAAGGCATCGCCGGCATGCGCAAATTGCCGGAAGTGATTTTTGTAACCGACGTTAAACATGACGCCATTGCCGTCCGCGAAGCCCAAAAGAGCCGAGTCAAGACCATCGGCTTAGTCGACACCAATGTTAACCCCGAAGGGCTGAGCTACGCCATACCCTGCAACGACGACGCCACCAAAGCCATTGAACTGATGTGCTCAGTTATGGCCGAAGCCATAACTGAAGGCCGGCAAACGCAAACCGTGGCCAAAACCGAAGACAAAACGGCTGCAACAGCCGCCTAACAACACATTTCTATTGTATTTCAAATTATTTTTGCATAGTTCTTCAAAAAAATAAGTAGAAATACATGGAAATAAATAGAAATTAAAGAAATACAACTTATGTCGAATAATAATCTTATTAAAGAACTTCGCGAAATCACCGGAGCGGGCATCATGGAAATTAAGGAAGCCTTAACCGAGAGTCAAAACGATAAAACCAAAGCCATCGAAATCTTGCGCAAAAAAGGCGCCATGAAAGTCGGAAAAAAAGCCGATCGCGTAGCCAAAGAAGGCCTAGTGGAAGCTTATATCCATCCCGGTAGCCGCGTGGGCGTGCTGCTGGAACTGAACTGCGAAACCGATTTTGTTGCCCGCACCGAGGACTTTAAGGACCTGGCCAAAGAATTGGCGCTGCACATTGCCGCGGCTAACCCGCTGTATGTTAACATTGAACAAGTGCCGGCCGAGGTCGTGGAAAAAGAGAAAGAAATCTACAAAGAACAAATAAAGGGCAAACCCGACGACGTGGTTAATAAAATCCTCGAGGGCAAACTGGCCAAATATTACGAAGAGGCCTGCCTGCTTGAACAGCCGTTCGTTAAAAACCCCGACATCAAAGTAAAAGACCTGATTGCACAGGCTGTGGCCAAAATCGGCGAGAATATTCAAATCCGCCGCTTAGCCAGGTTTGTTCTGGGAAACTAAAAATTTTTTCAGTTTATATTTAACAATTTTCAATAAATTTTCAGTTAACCACCGAAAATTTGAAGTTGGAAATTGAAAACTAGCTGCTTTGTCTTACCAAATTCTGCCTAATCTCATATTCATCTTGGCGGTCTTGGGGATGCTGATATTAGTACTGCGGCGATTGCCGGAAGCCACGGACCTGGACCAAAACGCATCTCCAGACAAACCAGCGGCACAGCGACTGGCGGACAAAGGCCTGCCGGCAATCGCCGCGTCCCGGGTTAAGTCTTGGCTTAAATTCAAGCTGCAAAAACTTTGGCATTTCATGCTGGAAGCCAAAGATCTGCGCCACACGGCCGCAGCGGGTTACAAGATAAAAAAGATCTTCGGTCAAAATCAGGCCGCGGCACGCCGACCCGCGCCTGTGGACATCAAACCGCAAGAAGCAAAAGACGAACAGTACTTTTTGGGCCTAATTAAAAAGGATCCCAAAAATCTGGATAATTACGACTCCCTTGGCCGCTACTATTTGGAAAGCAAAGATTACGCAGGGGCCTTAGATATTTACGATTACCTGTCCCAGCACGCGCCCGCCAACCCCGAATACCACGCCAAACTGGCTTTTTGCCACTACCAGGAAAAGCAATATGAGCAGGCCGCCGGCCACTACCAAAAATCCCTGGCTCTTGATTCCTTACAGCCAAATCGCTATTATAACCTAAGCTTGGCCCAGGAAGCCTTAGGCAAATTTGTTGAAGCGGCCCAAGCTGCCGGACAAGCCGTGACCTTAGAGCCGGGGAACGTCAAATACTATTTGGCTTTGGCCAACGCCCAAGTCAAATCAGGACACATTACCGCGGCCCAAACCAGCCTGCGCAAAGCCCTTGCTTTGGAACCGGAAAACTCGAGCATTAAAATCAAACTCGCGGCGCTGGTGCAGCCGCACGAATAACCCTCAATTTAACACCCGCACCGATTTTTTAAAAAAAATTCCCGTTTCCTCTTAAGCCGTTGTAGCTCAGTTGGTAGAGCAACTCCATGGTAAGGAGTAGGTCTCCGGTTCAAATCCGGACAACGGCTCCAGAGGGAATAGGAAAATTGGTGCGGGATGAAAACTCCTGCCTGCCGGCAGGCGGACAACGGCTTCAGAAAGAGCGTAAGAATCAAATCCGGATTGATTCCGGATTTTTTTAATTCGCCGGACGCAAATTTTATTTTTCTAAAAACTTCGGCTATAATTTTCTCATGCCACAGCGTTCAAATTTTAAACAGCAAGTTATCGCCTTAATTAAACGCGTGCCGCGCGGCAAGGTAATGAGCTATGGACAAGTCGCGGCGTTCGCCGGTAGCCCGCGTGCCGCGCGCCAGGTCGGCGGCATTTTGCGCGCCCAGGGGCCGGGCAGCGGCCTGCCCTGGTGGCGCATTGTAAATAATCAAGGCGCCATCAGCATTAAAGGCAACTGGGAAGCGGACAAGCGCCTGCAGGCCGAGCTGCTAAAAAAAGAGGGAATAGAGGTGAGCAAAAATTTCACCATCAACATTGATAAATATCGTTTTAGCGGCAACAAGCCCTAAGATATGGCTGTCGGTATAATTTTAAATAATAAGTTTAATTACCCGTGCCAAACCTTATGAACGGCTCAAATACAAAGTCAACAAAAATCGCGGTCTTCGGAGGCGGATGCTTTTGGTGCACCGAGGCCGTATTTCAGCGGCTCCGCGGCGTGACTGATGTTAAGCCCGGGTACAGCGGCGGCCGTGTTCCAAACCCGACCTACGAACAAGTTTCAGCCGGGGACACCGGGCACGTTGAATCCACTCAAGTTGAGTTTGATCCGGCCCAAATTTCGTTTGAGACGCTCTTGGACGTGTTTTTCGCCACTCATGACCCCACAACCCCAAACCGGCAAGGTCACGACGTGGGCCCCCAATACCAGTCGGTAATTTTTTATGTCAGCAACACGCAAAAAGAGATTGCGGAAAATTACATTGCCAAACTCGTGGCCGACCAGACCTTCCGCGCGCCCATTGTCACCGAACTGCGGCCATTTGAAAAATTTTATGAGGCGGAAAATTACCACCAAAATTATTACAACCAAAACCGTTCGGCCGGCTACTGCCAGCTGGTGATTGACCCAAAAATCGCCAAACTTAAAGCCAAATTTGCGCCATTGCTAAAACCTGAATAATAAATATGCTATAATATTAATACTAACTAATCTGTGTGCGGCGCAAGCTCAATACGCCACCGAACGGAGCTTTTGCTGCGGGCTCGCAAGGAGCAGGATAGGCACATCCGGGCAGAAATCTTAACCAAGATTCCGCGCGGTTTTTTTAAAAACCCTACGGGGTCTTCCGCGGGGTTTTATGTCCAAACTTGATTTAAAAAATTTTATTATCCCAGGACTGGTACTGCTTGGCTTAATCGCGGCGGCGCTTTTTTGGCTATCCGGCCGGCCGGAAACCTACACCAATATTTTAATGACCATGATGGTCATTGGCACCGCGCCGGTCCTTTGGCGGATGACGAAAGATTTGCTCAACGCGCACTTTGGCATCGACATTATTGCCGTCGCGGCCATTGCCGGTGCGTTTTTGCTAAACCAATTCCTGGCCGGGACCGTAATTTTACTGATGCTTTCCGGCGGGGAGGCCCTGGAGGCGTACGCCCTGCAGCGCGCGCGGCGTGAACTGACGGCGCTGCTCTCCCGCGTGCCCACCGTAGCGCACAAGCGGCAAGGCGGCGAAATAATCGACGTAGCAGTAGCGCAAATCAAAGTTGAAGACACTTTAATCATTAAACCGGGCGAAGTCGTGCCGGCTGACGGCATTGTACTAGACGGCGCCTCCGAGGTCGACGAGTCCGCTATTACCGGCGAATCCGTACCCGTAGAAAAACGCGCCGGCAGCCTGGTCTATTCCGGCAGTGTTAACGACAGCGGCGTGCTGGAAATTCGCGCCACCAAGCCCGCCAACGAAAGCACCTACGAAAAAATTATCAACCTGGTCAAGCAAGCCAGCGAAAGCCGCGCGCCCATGGTCCGGCTGGCCGACCGCTACAGCGTTTGGTTCACAGCCGTCACCTTTATTATAGCCCTAGCTGCCTGGCAAATGGCACACGACCCAATAAGGCTGCTTTCGGTCCTGGTAGTAGCCACGCCCTGCCCGCTAATACTCGCCACGCCCATTGCCATTATGTCGGGTGTCAGTAAATCGGCGAGCCGCGGTATTATTGTTAAAAGCGGCGGGGCACTGGAAAAACTAGCCGAAGTTAACGCTTTTATTTTTGATAAAACCGGCACGCTGACCCTTGGTGCACCCGAAGTCACGGGGGTCAAATCTTACGATGGCGACCAAAACCAAATTTTAAAATACGCCGCATCGCTGGATCAGCTGTCTAACCACATTTTAGCGCGCTCGTTGCTAGCCCACGCCAAAAAATCAAATCTGGATTTAAATTACCCAAATAACTTTCAAGAAAAATTCGGCGACGGCGTGCAAGGCGAGCTGGACGGCCGTAAATATTTGTTCGGCAAGCTGGCTTTTTTGCAGCAGCAAGGAATTAGCGTTGCCCCGGACGTTTTAGCCGAGCACGAACAATACCAAAAACAGGGTAAAATCGCGGTCTACCTGGCCGCGGGCGGCCAACTCCAAGGCGCCGTCTTGTTTGCCGACGTAGTCCGTCCGGAAATTGCCAACCTGTTCAGCGAAATGAAAATGCAAAAGTTGGACAAAATCGTCATGCTTACGGGCGACAAGAAAAACGTGGCCGAGCTCATTGGCCAGCAGCTCGGGCTTACCGATATTCACGCCGAATGTTTGCCGGAAGACAAGGTTAAGGAAGTGCAAGAGCATAAAAAAGAATTTGGCAGCGTGGCCATGGTAGGCGACGGCGTCAACGACGCGCCGGCGCTGGCCGCGGCCGATGTTGGCGTGGCTATTGGCGGCCACGGCAGTACCGCCTCTTCGGAGTCTGGCGACATTGTTGTGACCGTGGACGACCTCTCCCGGGTCGGCCAGGCGCTAAAAATTGCGCGGGCCACACTAAAAATCGCCAAGCAAAGCATCTTTGTGGGCATTGGGGTCAGCATTTTACTGATGATCATTGCCGCCTTTGGCCACATTATCCCGGTTTACGGCGCCCTGCTGCAAGAAGGCCTAGACGTATTGGTAATCCTAAACGCCCTGCGCGTAAATTTTGTTAAAATATAAATAGTCAAAACATAAAAGAGCCTTCTCAAAGAAGGCTCTTTTATGGTGGGCAGGGCAGGATTCGAACCTGCGTAGCCCGGAGGCGACAGATTTACAGTCTGTTGTAATTGACCGCTCTACCACCTGCCCAAAACTTATATCATTTTAATCCATTCCGCGTTTTTTTTCAAGAGACCCATGCTCCGGCAGAACTAACGTATCTACACAGCCCGCCCGCAAACGGCTTTCGCTAAAATGACCTAAATTAAAGGATCAACCGAGGTTGATCCTTTAATTCTTAATCCATATACTTTCTACCCGTCCTAAGCGCCCTCCTGCCCGCTTTCGATAAAGCTCCGGAGGGCAAGCGGCTTTATGTCCCTTCGGTCCACGAAGCCAAATACTTTTCCTGCGCCGGAGTTAACTTGTCAATTTTTACGCCCAGGGCCTGCAGCTTGAGCTTGGCCACGCGCTGGTCAATAGCCGCCGGCACATCATAGACTTTTTTTCCCAAATCCTGATAATTTTTGGTCAGCCACTCGCAAGTCAACGCCTGGTCGGCAAACGACATATCCATAACCGCGCTCGGGTGGCCTTCGGCCGCGGCCAGATTCATTAGCCGGCCTTCGGCGATCAAATAAACTTTTCGGCCGTCTTTCAAAGTATATTCCATCAAGTTTTCCCTCACCTGCTTTTTACCCCGCGCTTCTTGTTCGATTTGTTTAACATTAATCTCCACATTAAAGTGCCCGCTATTGCCCAATATCGCGCCGTTTTTCATTAACCGCAAATGGTTCTTGGTAATCACGTCCTTGTTGCCCGTGGCAGTGAGGAAAATGTCTCCTAATTTGGCCGCGGCCGGCATGGGCATAACCTCAAACCCGTCCATGGCCGCCTGCAGCCCTGGTAGGGCATCGACTTCGGTCACAATTACCCGCGCGCCCAAACCCTTGGCGCGCAGCGCCATGCCTTTGCCGCAGTAGCCGTAACCGGCCACCACCAGCACCTTGCCGGACAACAAAATGTTGGTAGCGCGCAACAGACCGTCCATGGTCGACTGGCCCGTGCCGTAATAATTGTCGAACATGTGCTTGGTGGGGGTGTCGTTAACCGCCACTACCGGGTATTTTAATTTTCCGGCCTTCGCCATGGCCTTTAGGCGGATTACGCCGGTGGTGGTCTCCTCTTGGGCGGCTTTGACTTTTTTCAAAAGCGCTTTGCGCTTGCCGTGGATCAAGGAAATCAAGTCCGCGCCATCGTCAACGGTAAAATCCGGCTCGAAATCCAAAACCTGGTTTAGGCACCAATAATACTTTTCATTACTCACGCCGCGCCAAGCGAACACATGGATACCTTCCGCGGCCAAGGCCGCGGCTACGTCATCCTGCGTAGAGAGAGGATTGCTGCCGCACAAGGCCACGCGCGCGCCGCCGGCGGCTAAGGCTTTAGCCAGCACCGCGGTTTCCTTTGTAACGTGCAAACAAGCCGCGATGGTCAGGCCCCGGAATGGCTGAAGTTTCCTGAATTCTTCAGCAATAATTTTGAGCACGGGCATTTCTTGTTCGGCCAGCGCAATGTTCATTTTGCCCTGCGCCGCCAATTTGATGTCTTTGACTTTAAATTTCATAACTGATTAGTTAATTAATCTTCTTTTTCCCGCTTCATTTTTTCCCGATAAAATTTGTCGGCCGACTCGCGCCGATCCTTAAATTCCAAACTGGCCACCTGTCCGCTCTCGTTAACGCTGCCGCTAAAAATAAGTTCGTCGAACGTATTGTAAATCAAAAACTGACGCGGCTGCTGGTTTTGGCCGCGGTAAAAATTTTGCAGCGCCGAAACGACCGACGGTTCCTCGGGAAAACCCCGCAACGTGAATTTCATTGATTGGCCGGAATCCAAATTCTGCGGCTGAACCATAAGTTGCATAGCTTAAATCTTACCAAAAACCCCCAAAAAAAACAACCGCGGACTCAAACTGCGAGTCCGCGGCCAACGCTAACAACGTTGCGGCCGGTGCAACCGTCGTAGTACTTGCCGGCATGCAAGGCCTCGAGCCCTTGGCGCTCAAGCCGCCGCCGCCTCAGGTACGGCCGCCGCGCGGGCTGCGGATAACCGGGCAGCATCTCCTCCGACGGGAGGAACGCTGACGGGGTAAACACGCCGGGGAGTTTGCCGACCACGATCTGCCACATGGACAGCGCGTTTTCCCACAAAGCCAGCGCGCGCGGGCCATGATACAGGTTCGTCGACAGCGCGACATGCTTCCCACGCACCAGTTGCGGCTGCTGGGCGAATATGCCAAGCCAATTGTGGAGAGTGCACGGATGGGTGTGCACGACCACGATCTGCGCTCGGCGGTGGCGGCGACAAAACACCTCACGCGCCAATTCGGCTTCAGCCAAACGCTGGCCAGGCCGCTTTTTTGCCCCAACTAAGACGTAAACCGCGCGCGGGTAGCGATTATACCAACGCATTAAACCTTCCAACCGCGCCTCGCCGCCCAAATAAATGCCGTCGACGATTTCCGGAAAACTTCTCCGGTTGTCATCGATTGCCGGACAGGGAGCCACTACCGTATCAACTCGTTCCAAGAAATCCTCCTTAAAAAACACTATAACAAAATTTGCACAATAGACAAAATATTTTTTCTGTAAAATTCTGGACATTTAGCTGGATTTATGTTAAAATGCATCGAGCTCGTTTTTAAGCCGGCCTGCTCACCCGGCAGAGCAGCAGTTTTGCCTGCCCGCCAGTCGCCGAGCGCCGAAATAGCTCAGCTGGTAGAGCAACGGTTTTGTAAACCGTAGGTCGTCGGTTCGAGTCCGACTTTCGGCTCCAGGCGATCGGCAGGCGGGTAAACCGTAGGTGGCCAGTTCAAACCTGGCCGCGGCTCCGGCGTTACGTAGGATCACGTGATGCCGCCAATTATCCTAAACGCCTTAGGATAATTGCTTAGTTAAGAATGTAATTAATTACATACAACATGTCGCAAGAGAGTTTGATCAACATGGAATGCACGGTCTGCCATAATTTGAATTACCAGACCAAGAAGAGCAAGGGCAAGGCCAACCCGGGCGCCAAGAAGCGCCTGGAGCTGCAAAAATTCTGCAAGTTCTGCAAAAAGAAAACCTTGCATAAGGAAACGAAGTAAACCCGTAATAAACATAAAGTAGCAAGTATAAGGCATGGTACTTAATACCAAGTACTTGCTACTTAGTTTTTGGGGGCGTCGTATAATGGTAGTACAGCGGTCTCCAAAACCGCTTGCGTGGGTTCGATTCCTACCGCCCCTGCCATAAAAAACCTATCGGTTTAGCCGCATAGGTTTTTTATGATGTGATGTTTTGGGAGCCAAGCAAGCTGAAGCAAAACCGGACCTTTGCCGCTCTTGCTGCCCTGGCAAAAAATCCTGTTAATTTGGAAGCTTTTTTGATATACTCATATCAAATATTAAGATCTTGCCATGAACCATAAAACCAAACTGCTCCTATTTGTTATTATCGGCGGCCTGCTTACGGCATCCGAAGCCTTGGCCCGCGGCGGAGGAGGCGGATCGGGCGGCGGAGGAGGAGGCGGGGGAGGATTTGGCGGCAGTTACAGCGGCGGATCGGGCGGCGGCAGCCCCTGGTGGCTTAACCTGGGATTTATCATAATATTTTTGGTTATTGCCGCCATGTCGGTCTACGCCAAGAACAAATATCTAAAGCAGCGCGACGCCAAAGAATCACAGCTTTTGGAAGCCGAGCATATTGAGGCCGCGGCCATTAAACAACGCGCCACGGACGTATTCTACAAATTCGAGGAGGCTTGGAGCAATTTTGACCTGCCGGCCATGAAAAATTTATTGAGCGACACTTATTACCGACGCATGGAACTGGAGTTGGCCGTACTACAAGCCGAGCACAGGCAAGATAACATGTTCGAAACGAAGTTAGACAGCGCAACAATCAGCGACGTGCTAGATTTTGACGGCCGGCCGGGGGTCGACGAAGTCGTGGTGAGAATCGCCGCCCGCGCCCAGGACGAGCTGCGTGACACCCAAAATGATCGCCGGCTGTTTCTGGACGTCCGACCGTTCGTAGAGTATTGGCACTTTATTAAACAAAACGAGCAATGGGTGCTGCATTTAATCAAACAAGAAACAGAAAACGCCAGTCTGGTTGAGACTGAAATTTCCGCCTTCGCCGGCAAGAACGGATTTTTTTACGACGCCGATTTTGGCTGGCTTATGATGCCAAACAAAGGGGTGCTGTTTAAACAAACCAACTTTGGCCGGTCCGACATTAACAACCATGTAATAGGTTCGTACCGCGGCAAAATTGTGGAATTTTATACTTACATCCCCAACACCCAGGCCGGGGTTGGCTACAAAAACTACCTCATTGCCCAGGCGATTTTGCCGATAAACTACAAAAACATATTGATCAAGAAAAAACGATGGCTGAACTTTGGACCATGGGGGCTTAAGCGCCAGCAGCTGGAAAGCGCGGATTTTAACGCTAAATTCTGCCTCTGGGCCGACCCGCAAGACCAAATCAACTCCTTGGAACTGTTGACGCCGAACTTTATGGAAAAAATTTATAATTTGCCGTTCGAGTTAAACATCGAAATCGTAGGCGGCTTTTTATACTTTTACACCAAAGACCGCGGCGCGGCCAATTACGACCAGATGCTGCAAATTCTGTCGTGGGCGTTCGATGAGATGAAAATGTAGCCAAAAATTAGCCAAAAACCGCCGTGGCCACAAGGGCGGTTTTTTGGTAAAATAGCCTCATGACAACCGCACAAACCAACCGTGGATTCGCGCTCATCGGGCTGATTTTAGTTTTAGCCGTAATCATGATTTTGTTAGCCCTGGAATTCGGGTACGGCAAGAACTCCGACCAAAATACCATACAAACCGGCCGGCAGGCCGAACAACAGCTGCAGCAGACCAATCAACAACTTAACAACTATCAAAAACAGCTTAACCAACAGGCGCAATAAAATTTATGACTGACCGCAGACCAAAACCCGTGGCTTTGATTATTTTAGACGGCTGGGGCCACCGACCGGACAACTCGCATAACGCCATCGCGCAGGCGCGTACGCCGTTTTTTGATGAATTAACGCAAAAATACCCGCATACCTTGCTTAACGCCAGCGAGCAACACGTCGGCCTGCCGGCCGGGCAAATTGGCAACAGCGAAATCGGCCACATGACTATCGGCACCGGCCGGATTATTCACACTGACCTGGTAAAAATTGACAAAGCAGCGAAGGACAACTTGTTTGCCGCAAATCCCGCCTTTAGCCAGCTGTTTGACCACGTCAAACAATACGATTCAACCCTTCACGTGTTGGGTTTGGTCAGCCCCGGCGGCATCCACAGCCATCGCGACCATTTGTATGCTTTTTTGAAAGCCGCCAAAGCCTCGGGCATCACGAAATTAGCCATTCACGCCTTTACCGACGGCCGCGATGTGCCGCCCAAAAGCGCAGCCGGCTATTTGCGGGAACTGGAATCGGTCTTGAAAAATTTAGGGATCGGCTTTATTGCTTCGGTCAGCGGACGCTTTTACGCCATGGATCGCGATAAAAATTGGGACCGGATCAAAAAAGCGGAAGACGCCATTTTCCACGCGCGCGGCGCGGCACGGCGCGGCCAAATGCCGTCGGAAATTTTAGCGCAGCTTTACGGCCAAGGTGTCATCGACGAGCTGCTTGAGCCTTTAGTCTTCCTAGACGACACCGGCCGAGGCTTTCCTGTTGCGCAAAATGACGGCATGTTCTTTTTTAACTACCGGCCCGACCGCGCTCGCCAGCTGTCGCAAAAAATCCTAGACCTCAAACGTTCCCACAATTTATGTTTTGTCACCATGACTGAATACGATAAAAGCTTCGAGGCCCTGGTGGCTTTCCCGGACCAGGGGATAGACGACAGTTTAGCTTCAGTTCTCGCGCTGGCGGATTTAAAACAATCGCATATTGCTGAGACCGAAAAATACCCGCATGTCACTTATTTTTTCAACGGCGGCCGGGAAGAACCCCACCAAAACGAGCACCATTTTTTAATTAAAAGCCGCAAAGACATAAAAACCCACGACCAAGCGCCGCAAATGCGCGCGGCCGAGATCGCGGATAAAGCCCTGGAACGAATTACGGCCGGCGACGATTTTTTGGTTATCAATTTTGCCAACGCCGACATGGTCGGGCACACAGCCAACGTGCCGGCAATCGTGACGGCGGTGGAAACAGTCGATTCCCAGCTAAAACGGGTGGTGGAGGCGGTCCTGCGAGCTGGCGGAACAGCCATTGTAACCGCTGATCACGGCAACGCCGAAGTTAACGTTGACAAAACCACCGGCGAAAAACACACGGCGCACACCCTAAATTTAGTACCCTTTATTTTAGCGGCCGCAAATCCTAAAATTTACGCTTTAAGCCCACAACCTACCCCGGGCACCCTTGCCGACATCGCGCCCACGATTTTAAAAATTATGAACTTGCCCAAACCCGCGAGCATGACCGGAAAAAATTTAATCGCATGACAGCTCCCGCCCCTCATAACCAGCCGTCCGGACCGAGCCCGGTTAATAAAAGCACCGACCGCCTCGGCGTGGATTTTATCTTATTTGCCGCCCTAATCGGAGCTGTAGCTTTAGGCTTTTACATTTACCACGTAGTAAAAAACAAGCAAACGGCCAACAACAGCCAAACCGCCTCAAGCACAGCCGAACAAATCCGCCAGCTGTTCTCGCCGCCGGCCGGTTTTACGCCCAGCTTTCAGCCCCCGCAGCCTGGCCAATTAACCAACCCTAACCAAACCGTTGACCCGCGTTTTGGCGCAGCCAGCCAGCCAGCTCCGGCCCAAGACGGCGGCTCCGAGCCGGCAGCGCAAAGCCAAAGCACCGGCGGTCAAACTTCCAGCACCGGTGCCGGCCAAGCCGTGGCCGGCGCGCAAACCACGGCGCCGGTCGCACCCCCTGTGGCAAGCGCCCCTGCGGGCTACGCTGAAACCTATCCACACGGCAACCTGACGCTGGACGACTTGCGAACTATTTTATCCAACAGCCCATCGGTTAAATCGGTGGCTTTAGTCACGGTCAATGGCCAACCAGCCTTGCAATACGTGGCTTATAACCCCCAAAACAGCGGCATCGCCATGGTCATCGGCGAGAATGTTTACTATTTGCACGGCGCTTGGGCCACGCCCGCTGGCGCGCGGAATTTTCACACGCAATAATTTTTTTTATTTTTTTGCGGAGCGACCATTATTTGAAATAAAAAAACCGCGTTTGCGGAAAAAGATTGATGCCTGCCCCTCACATCACGTTCCCGGCTTTGTCGTCCTTGCGGACGCATTGCGTGGAATGTGACGCGGCGGCCTGGCGGCCGCGGGGGGCAGGCAAAAAGCTAGGCGACGGTCGAGAAGCCGTGGAATCCTCCTGACCGAATTTCTTCGATGCTCTTTTTGGACGAGACGGGTTTAGCCGCGCCCGGATTGCCCGCAGCCGATACTGGCGGCTGTTTTTTCTCGGGCTCAGGCTCGTTAGACTGGACCTTAGTAGGCTCGTACATAACGCAATATTATAATCTCACTTTTACTTTGTCAATGTCCCCGAATTTCAGTATAATTAAACCAAATTCTGCGCGAATATTAAAAACCGGCGCAATATGCTTAACCACACGAAACAAACACTCAAAATCTTTTGGCAACACGCCATCAAGTACCGCTGGCAGGCGGTAGTGTCTTTTGCCTGCCTGATTGCCGTTAGCGCGCTGCGCACCGTCGCGCCAATCTTGTACCGCAACTTGATTAATCTGGCGGCCGACAACAGCAATAAGGCCGACCTGGGACCTTTAATATTTCTAATCATACTAATCCTAATAATCAATGCCGGGCGGGTAAGCATTTGGCGTTCTTTTAACTTTGTTATCAACTTCCTGGAAAGCAAGGTCATGGCCGATCTAACCAATACCTGCTACCAATACCTGCAAAACCACTCCTACAATTTTTTCAGCAACAGCTTTGTCGGCAGCCTAGTCACCAAAGTTAAGCGCTACGAGCGCTCATTTGAAATAATTACGGACCAAATCTTTTATAACCTGGGCCGCACCCTGGTGGAAATCGTCTTTATCCTGGCGGTCACCCTTTGGCAATTCCCGCAGCTAGGCCTGTTCGTGCTGGGTTGGTCGATTTTATATATTACCTTTGCCTATTATTACTCGCTGTATAAATTACCCATAGACATTAAACGCGCTGAGGCCGACACCAAAACCACGGCGCAACTGGCCGACACCATTACCAACAACATTAATATTAAGCTGTTCGGCGGCTACGGCAACGAGATTAAAAAATTCGGCGAAGTAGTGGACGAGCAACGGCGGCTGCGCCGCAAAGGCTGGAACCTGGGTACGCTTGGTGATATTGTCCAAAACATCTTTAACGTCAGTTTGGAATTCATAATCTTTTACCTGGCCCTGCACTTATGGCAGCAAGGCCGGCTAACGGTCGGCGACCTGCTGCTGCTGCAGGCATATTTGCTGCGCCTGTTCGACATTCTTTGGGACACGGGCAAAAACATTCGCAATATTTATGAGGCCCTAGCCGACGCCGACGAAATGACGCAAATCTTACTGCTGCCACACGAGGTTACGGATACCCCAAACGCGCAAACCCTAACTGTCCGGCGCGGCGAAATCTTGTTCGCACATGTCAACTTTTCCTATCACCAAAACCAGGAAGTATTGGAAAATTTTAACCTGCTTATCCGCCCCGGGGAACGTGTGGCGCTAATTGGGCCGTCGGGCGGAGGCAAGTCCACCATTGTTAAATTATTGTTCCGCTTTCACGATATTCAAGGCGGACAAATCCTGATTGACGGACAAAACATTGCCGCGGCCACGCAACTCTCCCTGCGCGACAACCTGGCCTTGGTTCCCCAGGAGCCGATTTTGTTCCACCGTAGCCTCATGGAAAATATTCGCTACGGCAAACCCTCGGCCAGCGACGCCGAAGTTATGGCCGCGGCTCACGCCGCCCACGCCCACGAATTCATTAGCCGTTCGCCGGAAGGTTATAAAACTTTTGTGGGGGAACGCGGCATGAAGCTGTCGGGGGGCGAACGCCAGCGCGTGGCCATCGCCCGGGCCATCTTAAAAAACGCGCCCATTTTAGTCCTGGACGAAGCCACCTCGAGCCTGGACAGCGAAAGTGAACAATTCATTCAAGACGCGCTACAAAAACTCATGGCAGGCAAAACGGTTATTGTCATTGCCCATCGGCTCAGCACCATTATGCAAATGGACCGCATTATTGTGCTGGAAAACGGCCGGATTACCGAACAAGGCAAACACGATGAACTAATTAAAGCCAAACAGGGGACTTACCAAAAATTATGGCAAATCCAAGCTGGCGGCTTTGGGCTGGCTAGTAGAAATATGCTATAATATGGCCAACAGTTCTACGCGGCTTAGCTGTTTTGACAAAAAAACAAAATGATTGGCCTGCTTAACCCATTTGACTACCTAAAAACCTCGCTGCTCTCGCTGGCGGCGATTTGGTTATGTGTCGCGGTCTGGCAAAATTACAAAAACGGCCAACTAAAATTCTCGGGCTTCCGGTTTAGCGTTAAAAATTATTATTTGCTAACGGGGGGCTTGGCCGTGTACCCGATAGCCAAAACGCTCATTGATAACTCACTGCTGCCGTTGCTAATTTTTTTAGCTTTCGGTTTTTTTGGCATGTTGCTGGAAATTTTAATTTCTGAATGGTGGCGCGTATTTTATAAAAACCGGCTCTACACCTACGCCGAGGAAACTCTGGAGCATGGCTACTCCAGTTGGTTGAATGTCCTGCCCTGGGGAGCCGGCGCCATGATGTTTTTAGCCTTGACCCAGCAATACCAAACCACCTCACTACCCGGCTGGGCTGGTGCGGCGGGCAACACGGTCGCGGCGGCCAACGTTCCATTTTACTTTTTATTTCTTACCATCTTCTTAATTTGCGTCGCTTTGCAAATGGCTATTTGGAGTACGATAGTCCTACACCAACGCCACGACCACAAATTCACCACTCTAAATTGGCCAAACTTTATTTTTACCGCTTTCCCTTCGTTTTTAGCCGTTGCGGTTGTTGCTGCGTTGTATGGACCGCAAATTCTATCTTTAGCCATACTCTTCGGCGTGGTCGCCGCAGTGGTGGAATACTTTTTTGGCAAAACTTGCCAGGCTGTCATTGGCAAGAAACTTTGGACCTACAACTACCTTAGCGTCGACAACGGCCACTTTACGCCGCTGGCAATCTGGGGCTTCTCGTTAGCGGGTTTTTATTTTTGGGCTTTAGGGTTAATTTTCCAAACATTACTCCGATGAACCACCCAATAACGCCACGTCAAGGTTTTACCTTAATTGAACTACTAGTGGTCATTGCCATTATTGGCCTGTTAGCCGGCACGGTCATGGTGGCGTTAAACAGCGCCCGCCGACGCGGCCGCGACGCTAAACGAATTGGTGATATCCGCCAAATGGCTACGGCCATGGAACAATACCACATTACCCATGGCAGCTATCCGACCGGCACGCTTTCGGCCGTGGTTGGCGGCATTGACCTGAGCGATCCGTTAGCCCTCGACCAGGCGCCAGAACCGTTCGTGCCAAATTACGCGCCAATCATCCCCGTCTCGCCCGAACCGCCGGACGGCTCTTGCAGCGCTGCTTCCGGCCTGGGCAACAACAATTACTGGTATCAAGTAGAACCAGACGGCACTGCCTACACTTTAACCATGTGCCTGGGCAGCAGTAGCGGGGACTGGAAAGCCGGGATCAATAGCGTCACCTCAGGCAATTAGTACAACCAAAAAACGCCGCTTAAGGCGTTTTTTTTTGGCACTTACGAACGGACCGGATGCTTTTTACCCCATTCGGCCATGCTTTTTAAAATTGGCTCCAGGGTACGGCCGTAAGCCGTCAGGGAGTACTCAACCTTCGGCGGGACCACAGGAAAAACTTTGCGATGCACTAAACCGTCGTTTTCCATCTCCCGCAGCTCCTGCGTCAGCATTTTTTGGGTAATGTTGCCAACATTTTGGCGCAACTCGCCAAAACGCATCGTGCCCTGGCTAAGCAAAAATACGATCAGCGGCTTCCACTTGCCCCCCACGGCTTTCAGCGTGGTTTGGACCGAGCTGCAACCGGGATGGAATTTTTTTACATATTTATTGTCCGTCATTTTGTCAATTTACAAAAAAGTATCTGTTTTGATACTAGCTTACTAAATAGTGCCTTCTTGCCAAACGTTCTTATGGTATATATTATATACTTACTAACAAAAATATAGCATTAATACGAAAGGACTGCAAATGGATTATTCCCAAGTCGCCAGCCTCCAAACTCTAGAAACCGTGGCGGCGGCCTTAGAACAAAATGGCTTTAAAGTGGAAATCGCGCAAAACGCCGCCGAAGCCAAAGACAAGGCCTTAGCGCTCATACCCGAAGGCGCCGAGGTGCTTAACGCCACCTCCATTACTCTGGAACAAATCGGCGTTGCTAAAGAAATTACCGAGTCCGGCCGCTATAAAGCCATCAAAAACCAACTGGCTAAAATGGACCGCAAAACTCAGCACCGTGAAATGCAGCGCCTTGGCAGCGCGCCGGAATACGAAATTGGCAGCGCACACGCAGTCACCCAAGACGGCCGGCTACTAATTGCCTCCAACACAGGCAGCCAGCTGCCCGGGGAAGTGTTTAGCGCCGACCATGTCATTTTTGTTGTGGGAGCTCAAAAAATTGTGGAAAACTTACAACAGGGCTTAGACCGCATCCGCGACTACGTTACGCCCAAGGAATCGGTTCGCGCCCGCAAGGCCTACGCGCTGCCCGACAGCTACAACAGCTTCGCCAGCAAACTGGTAATCTTCAGCCGCGAGCCGGTCGCCGGCCGCACCCATATCATTTTGGTCAAAGAAGCTTTGGGTTTTTAACGCAGCGCGCGAGAAAACCTTTGCGCCAGGCAAAAAAAAATAAAACTTCCCGACGCGATGACGGGAAGTTTTATTTTTTTGGGCGCCAGCATGAGCACAATAGCGGCGGAAACCGTAAAAACATTGACGGTTAAACATTGAACAACTTATACTTTACCTAAACGAAGCCACGGCCGAGCGGGCCTAGGCTTTGTTTAAATTTCAGGAGGAATTAACAATCAATGACGCGAGTGTTGTTGTACACCGATAAGCCGGTTCTCGTAGCCGGACTAGAAGGCGTACTGCGCGAACATGGAAACTTTGCGCCGCTGCTGACAGTAACGACCGTGCCCGATCTGCTGGTCAGGCTCGTGCAAAAAGCGGCAGATGTGGCGTTAATCGACGCCACCGACCAGGTGACGCTCCTAACAGTAAAAAAGCTAAAAAGAGAAGCAAATGGGTGCGCCATCGTGCTCTGGGTTGAGCGCGTCTCAACGCAAATTGCGGTAGAGATGATCAGCCTGGGCGTTCGTGGAATCCTGGACAAAGGACTGCCAATTCCCGATCAGATTGAGTGTCTAAAAATGGTTAGCACCGGACGGATCTGGCTGGAAGAGCCGTTAAAGCTGGCCGTCAATCTAGGACATGAAATTCTGACGTCGCGGGAGAAAGAGCTGTTGGTTCTCCTCTCCCAAGGCATGAAGAACAAGGAAATCGCCACTGTTCTCAAAATCACGGAAGGTACGGTCAAGGTTTATATATCCAGACTCCTGTCGAAATGCAAGTTCAAAGACCGGTTGGAATTAGCGCGCTACGTGCTCCAATATGGGCTTGTGGACTGGTGCCCGATACCGAGCGATGAGACCGACCGACCGGCTCCTCAGTAACCAACTAATACTCGTGGTATGCATCCCGGCGGGAAAATCTCGCCGGGTTTTGCTTTGCTCGCAACTGTTTAAGCAAGATACTGGCGCGCTATTTAATTTGGGTCACGGCAAACACGGTGAAGACATCATTCCGGCAGGGGAGACAAAGATATAGACTACATTGCGGAAATGATAAAGTTATAAAAGCACCCATCCACCCCCGCTGCAGCGGGGGTGGATTTGATTTGATTAAATCTGAAAATGTGATATAATTCAAACACAAAGCGGTATTTTTCCGCTTTGGTTTTTTTAGCCCCATTTGATTTAAACGCAGCGGCTAATCCGCCGTAGCCGCCATCGGCGGCGAAGGCGGATAAAACCCCTATTTACTTTATGTCCAATAACGACGTCGTGCTGAGGTTCTCAAGCGTGACCTTTGAGCACGGCCACAACAAAAAAATTCTGGACGAGGCCAGCTTTTCCGTGCGCGGCGGCAGCCGCATCGCCCTAATGGGCCAAAACGGTGCCGGCAAAACCTCGCTGTTTAAACTTATTACCGGCGAACTCAAACCCAAGGAAGGCGAAATTTACTTAACGCCCAAAGACCAGACCATTGGGCTGGCCCGCCAGGTTATGCTGCCTGAGCATTTGGATTTGAGCGTGCGCGATTACTTTGCCACGGCATTCGCCGAAAAAAAATACGACCTGGATAAGCATATAAAAAACGTGCTTGAGGCTGTAAATTTGGACGTGCCGCTGGACCGAAAAGTCGGTTCTTTTTCCGGCGGGCAGCAGACCCGGCTGCTTTTGGCCTACGCGCTTATTCAAAACCCGGACATTTTGCTGCTGGACGAGCCGACCAACAACTTAGACCAAACCGGCATAGAACATCTAACAGGCTTTTTAATGATGTACGAAAAAACCTGCCTGGTCATTTCCCACGACGCGGAATTTTTAAACGCTTTTACCGATGGCGTGCTGTATTTGGACGTCTTTACCCACAAGATCGAACAGTATACCGGCAACTACTTTGATGTGGTCGAAGAAATTGCCGCGCGCATCGAACGCGAAAACCTGCAAAACGCCCGCATGGAAACGGAGATTAAAAAACAGCGCGCGCAAGCCGAAGTCTTCGCCCACAAAGGCGGCAAGTTAAGAGCCGTGGCCAAACGCATGCGTGAGGCCGCCGAAGAGGCCGAAGAAAACATTGTCGATGTCAGGCGAGAAGACAAAACCATTAAAGACTTTACCATTCCCGTTCAGGAATTCGACCCGTTCTTTAACGGCCTGGTGGCAAAAATCGATTCCATAAACGTGTTTGAAAACCACCAACCGCAATCCAAAAAGGTGGACATAACCATCCGCAAAAACACCCACGTACTTATTGCCGGCCCAAACGGCGCCGGGAAGTCAACATTTCTGCAAGCATTGGCGGATCGCCAGGCCAAAGGCGCCATGGTGCCGGATGATGTTGTGATTGGCTACTACAAACAGGATTTTTCCAATTTTGATTTTGAGCAAAAAGCCTTTGATGCGCTCTTGGACGTGATGCAAAAAAAGGACGAACAGGTCTTGCGCGCGACCGCCGCCGCTTTTTTGCTGGACGGACGCATATTGGACAACCAAATAAAAAATCTCTCCGAGGGGCAAAAAGGCCTTTTGAGCTTTGCCCGCCTGGTGCTGCTCAGGCCCGGACTGCTAATTTTGGACGAACCCACCAACCACATTAACTTCCGCCATTTGCCAATTATTGCCAAAGCGCTCGACGAATTCCAGGGCGGGCTAATTATGGTCAGCCATATTCCGGACTTTGTCAAACAAATCCGCATTGACCAAACTGTGGACCTTTCCAGTCTATAATACAGCCCGTGCTTTTCCCAAAAAGGCAGGGTAAAAGGCTCAACCCCCGGCCGAAAAGGCCCTGAGCTTGTCGAAGGGGGTTGAGCCTTTAAAAATGTTATAATTAAGGCACATAAACCATCAGGCTGTTGATATCCTTG